>JAYUTQ010000037.1:0-4575 GCA_043755055.1 Chitinophagaceae bacterium
CCCGGTCAAAAAGTTTTAACCGGGCTTTTGATAATGATTGATCTAAATAAATTTATTTACCAAATTTCAACTTCTTACCAGGGTAGAAGGCAGCATCGCCTAATTGTTCTTCTATGCGAATGAGTTGGTTGTATTTGGCTATACGGTCGGTACGGCTGGCACTACCGGTTTTAATTTGTCCGCAGTTAAGGGCCACAGCAAGGTCGGCAATGGTGGTGTCTTCTGTTTCGCCGCTGCGGTGGCTCATAATGGTGTTGTAGCCGGCGTGTTGGGCCATGGTTACAGCATTAATGGTTTCGGTAATGGTACCAATCTGGTTCACTTTTACCAGCAATCCATTGGCAATACTTTTATCAATACCGGTTTTAAGACGGTCCACATTGGTTACAAAAAGATCGTCGCCTACCAACTGTGTTTTTTTACCTACAGCTTCGGTCAGCATTTTCCAGCCTTCCCAATCGTCTTCTGCCATACCGTCTTCAATGCTTGCAAGGGGATATTGTTTTACCCAATTGGCCCAGTAATTTACCAGCTCTTCGCTGCTCATTATTTTACCATCGCTTTTATGAAAAACATATTTCTTTTTCTTGGCATCCCACAGTTCGCTGTTGGCCGCATCCATGGCTATTACAATCTGGCTGCCGGTTTTGTAACCCGCAGCAGAGATGGCTTCCAGCACGGTTTCTATTGCTTCTTCGTTGCTCTGTATGTTGGGTGCAAATCCACCTTCGTCACCTACGTTGGTGCTAAAGCCTTTCTTTTTTAGAACCGTTTTTAGCACATGAAAAATTTCAACACCCCAGCGTAAACCTTCGCTAAAGCTAGATGCTCCTACCGGAACAATCATAAACTCCTGAAAGTCTATTTTGTTATCGGCATGTGCACCACCGTTAAGGATGTTCATCATTGGCACCGGCATTATTTTAGCGTTGGTACCACCAATGTAGCGGTACAGCGGAAGGCCACTTTCGTCGGCAGCAGCTTTTGCAGCAGCCATACTTACAGCAAGAATGGCATTGGCACCCAGCTTACTTTTATTGGGCGTTCCGTCGAGGTCTATCATTAACTGATCGATGCCTGTCTGGTCGGCTATATCCATGCCCAACAGGTTGGGAGCAATGGTTTCATTTACATTTTTTACAGCTTTCAATACACCTTTACCGGCGTATTTTTTCTTATCGTTATCCCTGAGTTCGGCGGCTTCGTGTACACCAGTACTTGCTCCGCTCGGAACGGCGGCACGGCCTAAAATACCTTCTTCAGTTAATACATCTACTTCTACGGTAGGGTTGCCTCGGCTATCTAATATTTGCCTGGCGTGGATGCTTGCAATGTAACTCATGGTGTTTTTTTGTTTTCGATTTTACTTGTATAGAGGCGAATTTAAACTTTCTCGGCCAAAGTCAATTGCCTGAAAATATCTTCCAGTGTACCTCCAGCTTCCTGCATGGAAACGATGCTGAGGTTTTTGTCAAGAGCCAGTTGCATCACCTGTTTGCGGATAGCGACTACATCGGCTCCGGCAAGCTGCCATTGGGTTGCTGATATTTTATCCAGTGTATTGATTACTTTTAAACCTGAAAATACTGAAGGCTCCAAGCTTTCGGCAAAGCTGATTACCAGGGCATTTGTTTTGCCTTGTTGCAGTTTACTCAGTTGATCATCGGCCACAATGGTTCCTTTATTAATAATGATAACACGGTCGCAAATGGCCTGTACTTCCTGCATAATATGGCTGCTAAAGAGCACTGTTTTTTCTTTGCCCAACTCTTTTATTACTTCCCTTATTTCTACAATCTGATTGGGGTCAAGACCACTTGTGGGTTCATCAAGTATCAGCACCTCGGGGTTGTGTATCAATGCGGCTGCAAGGCCTACCCGTTGTTTGTAGCCCTTGCTTAATTGTCCTATTTTTTTATTGGCTTCCGGAGTGAGACCTACTTTATTAATACAATTTTCTATCTGTGTGTTTATGTCTTTAACCTCGTACACACCGCCTACAAATTCAAGGTATTCACGTACGTACATGTCGTAGTACAAGGCATTGCTTTCGGGTAAATAGCCAATCTTTTTCTTTGCTTCCAAAGGCATTACAGCCGTTTCTATGCCGCATACCAGGGCATTGCCGCCATCGGGTTGCAGGTAGCCGGTAACCATTTTCATGGTAGTGCTTTTACCAGCACCATTGGGGCCAAGAAATCCTACAATTTCTCCTTTGCCAATGGTAAAAGAAATATCGTTAACGGCTTTTTGAGTGCCATAAATTTTTGTAAGATTTTTTACTTCGATAGACATAATGGTTACAATAACGTGGCCGCAATTTAGTGATTCATGGTTAGTTGATTTGTTAAGTAGATTTTTAGTAGGACAACTTACAGTGAAACCCCGACGTGTAACTAACCCCGTATATTTTGACTGCCCCTTATCTTTATTTCTAAGATTACAAAAACTCTTAGTGGGGCAGGCTGACAATTGAAGATACCGGCCAGGTCGAGGTTTCACAGTTACACGCCGATAATCAAGGGTCGTTTAATGTGAAAACCCCGCCGGCACATCATCGAACCTACGGCTCTTCGACTACTATTTTAATAATGTTAGATTTGGATTAAGCTAATTCGCAATTTCAAAGCCATCGTTTCGAAAATAGAAATAGATTTGGCGGACACTTATGACATCAGCAGCAACATCATCTTCTTCGGGACAAAAGGCGTGGCGGCGGTTACGTAAAAATAAAGGTGCCATGTTTGGACTGTTCCTAATTATTGTGGCGGTGTTTGTAGCGGTGTTTGCCTATTTTATTGCACCGGATAGTTCGCCTTTTGCCAACAGGCAAATAGTAGAGATAGGGCGTAAAAAACCAGGGCAAAGCCAGCAATTTTTATTAATCCCAAAAGAGAAAAACCTAGTAACCACTGGCTGGTTTACTCATTTAATAAGTGGTAAGGAAGACAACAACCGTTTCCTGCCAATAGCCGGTTATAGTATTATAGGCGACTCGGTAATTGTAGATAAATTTATAGATGCAGGCGTAAGCGAAAAGCAGGGCTACAATATCAAAGCCATTGCAGGTAACAATCCTGTTGAAAATGCTATTGTACAAAAAACCTACCTGCTGGGTACTGATAACTTTGGCCGTGACATTTTAAGCCGCATTATTATTGGCACAAGGGTAAGCCTGAGTGTTGGGCTTATTGCGGTTATTATTTCTTTAAGCATCGGTGTTTTTTTAGGTGCCCTTGCGGGCTTTTTCCGGGGCAAAACCGATGATATAATTATGTGGCTGGTGAATGTGGTTTGGAGTATTCCAACGTTGCTATTAGTGTTTGCCATTACCTTATTATTGGGCAAAGGTTTCTTCCAGGTTTTTATTGCCGTAGGCTTAACCATGTGGGTAAATGTGGCCCGCCTTGTACGTGGGCAGGTATTGGCAGTACGGGAACTGGAATATGTGGAGGCCGCAAGGGCATTGGGTTTCAGCAATGGCCGTATTATCTTCCGGCATATACTTCCCAATATTGCCGGGCCGGTGCTGGTAATTGCAGCCAGCAATTTTGCATCTGCTATTGTTATTGAGGCAGGGCTTAGTTTTTTGGGCGTAGGTGTACAACCACCGCAACCAAGCTGGGGCTTAATGATTAAAGAAAATTACAATTTTATCATCACCAATAACCCAATGCTGGCTTTGGCTCCGGGCATTGCCATTATGCTGCTGGTACTGGCTTTTAATTTATTAGGCAATGGGTTGAGGGATGCGTTGGATGTAAAGGCATAGTTGGCGGTTATGCTAAGTACAACATGACTAAAATTGAAAATAAGCAATACAACAACTAAAAGTATTAAAACATATTTTTGATACCCAATGGCAGACAAAGCTTTTATAACTCCTAATGTACTCAAATGGGCAAGAGAATCGGCAAAAATGTCTGAGGAAATTGCTTGTGCCAAGGCTTCTGTAACGATTGACAAACTTCAAGAATGGGAAAGTGGAACAAGTCAGCCAACAATCAAGCAAGCCCAAACTTTGGCAAAAGCATATAAGCGACCATTTGCCTTATTTTTTCTTCCAGAAATTCCAAGAGACTTTCAGCCTCTTCAAGATTTCAGAAAAAGCGGTTCAAAGACATTAACCACTTCTTCGATTTTTATCATTCGTGAAATACAACAAAAGCAAGCATGGATTAGTGATGCCTATGCCGACAATGATGAAATTATGTTACCATTCGTTGGACGTTTTACAATTAATGACAATCCACAAGTTGTTGCACAAGACATTTTAAAAACCTTAGACATTCATCCGGCACATTATAAATCTGAAACCCCGATAAAAGAATGGATAGATGCGGCAGAAACAAAAGGCATCTTTGTATCAAGGACAAGTTTTATACATTCCAGACTGAAACTTGATTCAGACGAATTGCAAAACCTTGCAATTCGTCTGAATCTAGCTTGAGTCTGGAATGTATAAAACTTGTCCTCGATACAAAGATGCCTTTTGTTTCTGCAGCATCTATCCATTCTTTTATTGGGCTTTCAGATTTATAATGTGCCGGATGAATATCTAAGGTTTTTAAAATG
>JAYUTQ010000038.1:0-2083 GCA_043755055.1 Chitinophagaceae bacterium
GGACATTTCGTAAATGCCTCTGCATACCTGCCTGCTCATCGTTTTAAAATGCGAACCATTATAGAAGAGCCTGCCACCGGCAATTATTGGATAGCTACCGATAGTGGCATTGCATACGCCGACATGGGAAAACGAAAAACATACGACTATAAGATTAACCCTAATAATCACCCGGTGCTGGCCAATCCAAAATTTTATGGCAGGCCGGTTAGTGTCTTGTTTATAGATAAGTATTTAAAACTATGGATTACTACATTCTTTCCTGATGAACAAGCGTTTACAGGCCGTTTTGAGTATGACAGATACAATCTTTTTCTCAAAAAATTTGATGCCTACAAACCCATGAGTTCCGGGGTTTTTCGTTGCCATCAGGATAAGGCGGGTAATGTTTGGCTTACGGGTTCACCACCTTTTCAGGTATGGAAACCGCAAACGGGTTTGTTTTACGAGGTAAATAAGGCCAATGCCTTTGGAATGGGATTTGATGCAGACGCCGCCACCACTCTATGCGAAGACCAGGAGGAAAATATATGGGTGGCTACCAATAATGGGGTATATGTTTTTAACGCCGCATCGCAGCAAGTTCATACTGGTAGTTTTTTTAATCCTGTTAACGGGCAGCGTACCGACCAGTACTTTAACCAGTTTACAGAACTGGCAGGTGGCAAAATATGGGCCGGTACCTGGGGCGGGGGAATTATAGAATATGATCAGCGATTGAATCAGCAAAAGCAGTACACATTTGCTGCGCAAAAAAAAGATGAGAATTATGATATGATCTGGAGTTTTCATCATACAAAAGATAGCAGCCAGATATGGGTCGGTTGCCAGATGGGAAGGTTAATTATGTATGATGTAAAAACAAAAAGTTTTAGGCTGTATAATGATTCTGCATTTAACCAGCGAACTATAAGAAGTATTAGCGAAGATAACCGTGGTAATTTGTGGTTTGGTACGCAGCATGGGTTACTTGTAAAGTTAAATAGAGGTACCAATCGTTTTATACGCTACGCTGATGATAAATATCCTGCCATAGAAAACATGGGTAATATAGTAAGGATGGTAATGGACAGGCAAAACAGACTATGGGCTGCAACCCAATACAGTGGCCTTGTTGAGATAGACCAGGCGACAGGGAAAATTAAAAAGGCCTATCGGTCGGACGATAATGATCTTAGCACCATTTCTGGTAATATATGTTGCGATATGCTGGAGTATAACGATAGCCTGTTGGCTGTAGCTACTACTATGGGTATTAATATTTTTAATAAACGTACCGGAAAATTTGACCATATAACAACAGCCGACGGCCTGCTAAGTAACCTGATACTAAGCCTGCAAAAAGACAACAACGGCAACCTGTGGGCAGGCACCGGGGATGGCTTTTACAAGATTGGCTGGCCCACAAAAAAGATAGTTCGCTTCGGTAAAAAAGATGGTATTCTAAACGATGAGTTTCAAATGGGTGGCCTAATGAAATTGAGTGACGGTAAAATTATTTCTGCCACCAATAAATACTTTGAATGGTTTTATCCTGATAGCCTTGAAAGCAATAAAATAGCCCCGAGGGTAGAAATTACACAAGTAAAAGTGCTGAATACAGATGTAAATATCGATTCTGTATTATACGGGAATACAGTTTTAGACCTGAGCTATAAAGAAAACTTTATGACCATAGAATTTGCAGCGCTTAGCTTTTTAAACCGTGGCCGGCTAACATATTATTGCCAGCTTGAAGGGCTGCAAAACGATTGGATTAAAACTAATAATTACCTTATATCTTCATTTGCCAACTTAAAGCCGGGTCTGTATACGTACCGTGTATATGCCGAAAACAGCGAAGGCACCAGTGGGCCGGTGAGCTCTTTTAAGATTCGTATCAATCCGCCGTGGTGGAATACTGTTTGGTTCTACTGTATTTGTGCGGGTATTTTCTTTGCCATATTATACATGCTTTATCGGGTAAGGGTAAATAAAATATTAGCCATGGAAAAGGTGCGTAACCGCATAGCCCGTGACCTGCATGATGATATGGGAAGCACCCTTAGCACCATAAATATTTTAAGCGAAATGGCCAAGCGAA
>JAYUTQ010000039.1:0-2082 GCA_043755055.1 Chitinophagaceae bacterium
TGCTAAATTTGAAGTTTAGTCGGACAATAATGATTTGAAATACTGCCCTTTTTTACAACAGTAAAGAAACCCATACATGTTCATCTCTTAATAAGGTGGCCCAAAATCCACCTTTACAAAATACTTCGGGCCCACGGCTCTACTTTAAGTTCCGTAGGAACGGAGCAATTTGTAACAATGGACTTTTGTCCGTTGAAAAAAGCAGTAACTATAAACTGGCAGCTATATGCTTGGCTGCTACAAAGCCACTCGTCCAGGCGTGCTGAAAATTATAGCCGCCGGTAATGCCGTCCACATCCATTATTTCGCCGCCAAAATACAGGCCTGGATGTTGTTTGCTCATCATACTGTTGGCGTCTATTTCGGTAAGGGCTATGCCGCCTGCAGTTACAAATTCTTCTTTAAATGTGGTTTTGCCTTCGGCCTTCATTTCGTAGGCACAAATGCATTTGGCCAGTTTATGAATCATGGCACTTTGTAAATCGGCCCATCTTTTGGTATCGTCTATACCGGATTGTTGCAGCATAAATTCCCACAGCCTCGCTGGCAATCCGGTAAAGTTTCCGTTGATGGGTTTTTGGTTGGCCGATTGGTTTCGCAGGGTTTGTATTTTTTGTACAAATGACTGTTCGTTATAATCTGTACACCAATTAACAATAATGGTAAAATAATAATTTGTAGCTGCCACCTCTCTTGCTGCAAATGCCGAAAGCCGCAAAATACCGGGGCCACTAAGGCCCCAATGTGTTATGAGTACCGGGCCCTGGTTTACTAATTTGGTACCAGCTATTTTTACCTGTGCATTGGCGCTTACCACACCCATTAAATTATTTAAAGGGTGTTTAGGGAAATTAAAAGTAAATAAAGAAGGTACAGGTTCGGCTATTTTCAGGTTTAGGTTTTTGATCCAGTCAAACTGACTTAGCTTCTGAAATCCGCCACAGGCAAGCATTACAAAGTCGGCCTGCATTTTTTCGTTATTTGTAAATTGTAGTTGAAATCCATCTGCCGAAGGCTCAATTTTTTCTACGGGCTTATGTAACTGCAAGTTAATGCTGTATTTATTTAGGTCATTCATCAGGCAATCTATAATGGCCTGCGATGTATTTGCTTTCGGAAACATTCTGCCATCAGGTTCTGTTTTTAGTTCCACCCCCCTACTTTGAAACCACTCTATGGTATCGGTGGTAAAAAACTGATAGAATGCTTTTTTTACAAATTTTTCGCCTCTTGGATAACGGCTTGCCATTTCCGGTATTTCGAAACAGGCATGGGTAACATTGCACCGGCCGCCACCGCTAACTTTTACTTTTTGCAATACTTTCCCGGTACGCTCCACTATTGTTACATCCAATGCCGGGTTAAGCCTTGCCGCATTTATGGCACAAAAAAAACCGGCTGCGCCGCCACCAATCACTATTAATCTTTGTTGTTTCATTTTCCTGGCTTTCGAACGTTTTCCGCAGTTGATTGAGTTTAAATGGCATTCGCAGTTTGGGCATCCTTTTGCCCTCAAAAACTGGTTGTGTGTAAGAGCATTAAGTGCAAATTTATAGCACAGGGTTTGATATCAATAATGGTTATATAATGTTGGGTTTGCCTGTAAAAAAATATTTCACCCTTTTGTTGTTCAAACCAACAACATTTTACCTCCCCATTACCATTTAAAAATTCACCAGTTATGAAAAGAGATGGCTACCAGAAAAGCATCTGGCAATATAAGAAAGATGATTACAGCAACCTAGATCAGGTTGTTTCATCTGAATTTGATGTAATTATCGCAGGTGGAGGCATTACTGGGCTAACCACTGCCTTGCTGCTACAAAAAGCCGGTACAAAATGTATGGTTGCTGAAGCCCATACCATAGGCTTTGGCACTTCGGGGGGTACTTCTGCGCACCTCAATACTCTTTTCGACACCCCGTACCATAAGGTAAAAGAAAATTTTAGTGAGGCTAAAGCTTTATTACTTGCACAGGGTGCACAACAGGCATTGACAATGATAAAAAATATTATTGCTGAACATCAAATTGAATGCGCCTTTGAAGAAAAGGACGGCTACATATTTTCAATGACTGAAGA
>JAYUTQ010000040.1:0-4566 GCA_043755055.1 Chitinophagaceae bacterium
TTAAAAAAGCCATTCCTGCAGCTAAAAAAATAAACGTGGACCACGATATGATGGGTATTGCAAGGGCAGCCTGTGGCACTACCAAAGGCGTGTCCTGCATATTAGGCACGGGCAGTAACAGTTGTGTTTTTAATGGTAAAAAAATTATCAAAAACAATCCTGCCCCGGGTTTTATTTTGGGTGATGAAGGCAGCGGTGCTTACCTCGGTAAAAAGGTGGTACAACATTTTATCTACAATACTTTTGATGAAGACCTGATGCACAAATTCAAGCTGAAGTTTGATACGGATTACACAGAAATTGTTAGGCGTGTGTACAAAGAGCCGCTACCAAACCGTTACCTGGCTTCGTTTGCACCCTTTTTAAGCGAAAACCGTGGCCATTATATGATTGAAAATATTATTGAAGACGGTCTGAGCGATTTCTTTTTTACCCACCTGTATAAATACAATGAAACCTGGACTTTGCCAATCCATTTTGTAGGCAGTATTGCCTTTTATTTTAAAGATGTGTTGCAGGAACTTTGCGGCAGTTTCGAACTGCAATTGGGAAAAGTAATTAAAGCTCCGATGGAAGGTTTGATAGAATTTCATTCAAAGTCTAAGTAAGTTGACAGCTATTCAGTTTGCAGTTGGCAAACCTTGTTCCTTGTACCTTGTTTCTTGAACCTTTTAAAACTACATTCCACTATTCTCCTTTAAAAATTACAATAGGTTGTTAGAAAATGATAAGTTTGTATCCGCAGGTTATGGCAAAAAGCGGCAGGTAACCGCAAGTATTTGACAGCTGCACACTATATAACAGCAAATTTATTTGAAACATGACCGAGTTTATCCGCATAACAGAAGAGCCAAGTATTTACAATCATTTAGAAAAAATGAGCGTAACGGAAATTTTGTTCAACATAAATGTTGAAGACAAATTGGTTCCGCTTGCTGTAGAAAAAGCATTACCCCAAATTGAAAAATTAGCGGAAGTTATCAGCGATAAAATGTTGGGTGGTGGCCGCTTATTTTATATTGGTGCCGGTACAAGTGGCAGGCTCGGCGTGGTAGATGCAAGTGAATGTCCGCCAACTTATGGTGTACCGGCCGGCCTTGTAATAGGTATTATTGCCGGTGGTGACGATGCTATGTTTAAAGCCGTAGAATTTGCCGAAGACAGTGCATACGAAGGCTGGAAAGACCTGGAAAAACACAGCATTACCGATAAGGATGTAGTAGTGGGAATAGCGGCAAGCGGCACTACACCTTATGTTATAGGAGCACTAAACGAATGCAGAAACAGAGGCATAGTTACCGGCAGTATTAGTTGTAACCCAAATACCCCGGTAAGTGCAGCAGCCGATTTTCCTATAGAAGTAGTAGTAGGCCCCGAGTTTGTTACCGGCAGCACCCGAATGAAAAGCGGCACTGCTCAAAAGCTGGTGCTGAATATGCTAAGTACCACTGCCATGATACAGCTTGGCAGGGTAGAAGATAACAAGATGGTAAACATGCAATTGAGCAATGATAAACTGGTAGACCGTGGCGTAAAAATGCTGATGGAAAAAACCGGTACCACCGATTATGAAAATGCCAAAGCATTGCTATTAAAATATGGCACTGTAAAAAAAGCGGCAGAGAGTATTTGTTAAATGGTGGGTTGCAATTTGCTCAATTAACCAAACAATAAATACAGGTTGAAATACCGCTCATTAAAATAAATGAAGATTTTATAAAAAATTTTGTTTGTATTATGGAATTAGCCGTAACTTTTCTCTCATAAACTGTTAAAACACCTAAAAATATGAAGAAGACATTTTTACCCTTAGCCCTTTTGGCCGTTATAGCAGGCCATTCACAACAAAGCGAAAAAGCTTTTGCACTTACTGCCCCCAACAAAGGTGGCTACCTATGGAACCAAATTCAGGAACTGGACCTTAAAACCGGAGTGGTAAAAGGCATCGTTTTTAATGGCACTAATGCCGCAATTGCTACTGCTGAATCAAAAATTAATGTAGCAACTGTCTACCATCAATCACTTGCTGTAAACAGCGGTGCCGCAGCACTGGCTTACGACAAAAGGAACAACCGCCTTTATTTTGCCCCTATGTTTATCGCAGGTACTATCCGTTATATTGATCTTGGCGACAAGAACCTTACCCCACATCAGCTAACTTTTAGCCAAAAGCTAAACGAAGCCGATATGGAAGCCTCTAATTTTACCCGCATGGTAATAGGTGCTGATGGCAATGGCTATGCTATTACAAACGATGCGAACATGTTTGTAAAATTTGGTACCGGTAAAAAAGGAACAGTAGAAAATCTTGGTGGCCTTATAGATGATGAAAGCAATGGTGGCATAAGCGTACACAACCGCTGCAGCAGCTGGGGCGGCGATATGATTGCCGATGCCTATGGTAGCCTGTACATGATTACCATGCGTCAGAATGTGTTCAAAGTAAACCCAAGTAATCGTGTGGCCACTTATGTGGGTCATATAGATGGGTTGCCTGCTGATTTTACATGCAACGGTGCTGCTGTAAATGCCGATGGCAAAGTAATTGTTAGCGGAGCCGCTTACACAAAAGGTTATTTTGAAGTAGACCTTAAAAGCCTGAAAGCCAAACAACTGGGAGAAAATTCAGATGTTTTTAACGCAAGTGACCTTGCAACAAGCAACCTATATGGCCAAAGCGAAGTGGATAATTCACTCAACAAAATGGTTACTATTGAGCAAAGAGAAGTAGGTAACGATAAGATTACTGTTTATCCAAACCCTGTAACCGATGGCCGCATTACTGTCTCTTTCGACGAAATGGGTGCCGGAAATTATACCATAGAACTAGCTGACCAAACTGCAAAAGCTATTACCCGCAAACAAGTTACCATCAGCGGAAAAGGCCAATTGGCTGTTATTAACGCCGATCGCAAACTTGCCAAGGGCATGTATTTTGTACGGGTGATTGACGCCAACAAAAAGTTGGTTCTTGGAACAAGGGTTGTGGTGCAATAAAATTTAAAAAAATACTTTCTATTTAAATTGGGCTATACGTTTGTATAGCCCAATTTTGTTTTTTTGGATGAAAGACTTCGAAGAAGTTAACCATTAAGTGGTTGCTTTCTTTAAGTAATCTGTAAACATAATCGTAAAAAATTGCAAGATATAGAACCTTATTACCGCTGGCGGGATTTGTACATTAGCGAAGAAGACCCAAAGAGCCCCTTCTTTGGCCAAACCTACAGTGAGTTTGAATTTAGCACTACCATTTACAACTATTATATTCATCCGCAGTGGGACGATATGGGTAGTAAAACCCTGTTTCTCAAAATTATTTTTGCAGATTACCTGCAGCAGTTTTGCATTATCGAATTGATAGGCGAATGGAACGACGCCATTGAAAACGACATCATGACCCTTCGGCGGGATATTACCGATGGCCTGCAAAAGCACGGCATTACCAAGTTTATATTAATAGCCGAAAACGTACTAAACTTTCACAGCAGCGATAGGGAATATTACGAAGAATGGTACGAAAATGTAACCGACGAAAACGGCTGGGTGGTATGCCTCAACATGCCACAAGCTACCCAACACGATTTTATAAAAATGAAACTGAACCGCTACATTGAACTAAAGGAATTACCCTCGTGGCGGCAGTACAGGCCTGAGGCATTGTTTACATTGATAGACAAAGAACTGATGATGCGGCTGTAATTTTGGTCATTGGTCAATAGTCATTTGTTATAGGGTCAATAGTGATTAGTCATTGGTTCAATTATCTTTTACTATTTATTTCTTTAATTACCCATTATCCATTCAGAGCATTATTCATTATCCATTGAAAACACTTTCCCGTTTCTGGCCATTGCTTATTTATGCTTGCCTTGTTGCCATTTACGGAAACAGCTATTTCTACAATCAGATGGCTGGTGATGGTGTAAGCTATTTATCCATTGCTGAAAAGTATGCAACGGGAGATTTTTACCATGCCCTTAATGCTTATTGGAGCCCGATGATAAGCTGGCTGGCGGCCATTCTAATCAAAGCCGGGCTATCGCCATTATGGTCGCTCAATGTTTTAAAACTGGCAGGTGGGGTATTTATTATTTTAATGAATGGCAAGCTGGTAAAGCATTTTAGCTTACCGCAGTGGGCAAATATTTTGGTACAGGCTATTGTTGCAGGTTGGGCAGCAAGGTTTGCCTTGCACAACCAAACACCTGATTTTTTACTGGTTGGGCTGCTGATGGTTTATTTGCAAATGGTGCTTTCCGGCAAATGGAAACGGCAACCTGTTTGGCTTGGTGTGCTGGGCGCCGCATTGTATTTTACAAAGGGTTATGGGTTTTATTTTTTTGCTGCACATCAGTTGCTGCTACTTGTTTATCGTATCATTATCACAAAAAATTTCTTACAAAACATAAAAACTCCGCTAATTACTATTGGCGTTTTTCTGCTGCTTTCTTTTGGCTGGATGAGCTTGCTGAGCATTCGCTATTACAAGCCGTTGGTGAGTAGTGCCGGTGCTTATAACCACAGTATTTTATTAAACCAACCCAACCACGATTACCATCCTTCTTT
>JAYUTQ010000041.1:0-2076 GCA_043755055.1 Chitinophagaceae bacterium
TATTTTTTCTTTTCTAAAAACCGAATCAGGTCTATAGGGTCGGCAAAATTGATAGTGGCTGCATTGGCTGCCGATGTATTGATCATGGCCTCCCATGCAGCAAGCTTCTCCTTCCACATCAGCTCTTTGGCAGATGTGGGTTTTTTAGTTTCGGTAGGCCCATCTCCTTTTATATCGTCCAAAAATTTAATTATTGGCTTCAGTTTAGGAGAAACCTGAACCATATTTCCATTTGGTCCAATAGCTTTAATAAACGCTGTGGTAGCTTCGGGAAACATTATTGTAGGGTCAATTATAATGTTCGTTTTTGTATTTTCTGCATCGGCATCGGCCAGAGCAGAATCAACAACAGCAGTAATATTAGATGCTACAGTCTTGGCCTCTTTACGCCCTTTAAGTTGTGGGCTAATAAAAAAGATAAGGCCGATGCAAGCCGCAGCGGCTGCCGCAAACCAAATGCCTCTAGCCACCTTTATAGCCGGTGATATTTTAATACTTGCCGAACGTTCTAAAGCCTGTTGAATATTTTTCCAAACCACTTGTGGTGGAATAACTTTCTGGCTACGTATTTCTTCAGCTCTTTTAAATTCCGAGACGGTTTCAGCCTCGTTTAACGAAGCTGCTATGTTGTTCCAAACTTGCTGTGGAGGCGCTTGCTCCCAATCCATGAGCTGGCTTAGTGGTGCTTTCTCCACTGTTTCATTAAGTGCATGCTCTATACGGCTCCACACTTCCGGCGGAGGTGTAATTTCAGTTGGTAAAAAATGATATAGTGAACCTTTTTCCGGCATTAATTTTTATTGAACTGGTCTATTTTCTTTTGTAAAATTTGTCTGGCCCTGGCCAATTGCGATTTGCTGGTTCCTTCATTAATACCAAGCATTTCGCCTATTTCCTTGTGGCTGTAGCCTTCTACCAGGTAGAGGTTCACCACGGTTCTGTAACCTTGCGACAACCCTCCTATAATACCAATCAGGTCCTGCATGGCTATTCGGTCGTAACCGGTTAGCTCTTTATCTGGTACAGTAACGTTTTCCAACTCGTTTATTACAGGTTTAGGCTTTCTTCTGATGTGTTCTATACAGGTAAAAACTACCACTCTTCTTATCCATCCTTCAAAAGAACCTTCAGCCCTAAAAGAAGACAGGTTTTTAAAAACTTTAATAAAACTATCCTGTAGTAAATCTTGTGCGTCATCTGTATTAACACCCACATACCTGAGGCAAACGGCATACATTTTTGGCGAAAACCTGAAGTACAACTGTTCTTGTGCCCTTCTGTTTCCGCTAATACATTCCTGTATCAAGACGGCCTCATCTTGAATATGGTTGCTCTCTATTGTCAATCTGTATAGTTTTAAGTAATAGTGGGGGTTAATTATTTTTTAGAAAAAGCAATAGTTTTTCTACCGCTTTTTTACGATGGCTATATAGGTTTTTTTGGCCCATATCCATTTGGGCGAAAGTTAAGTTAGAATCATGTGGAACGAACACAGGGTCGTAACCAAAGCCATTCGTACCTGTTTTATCCGTAATAATTTTACCCTGGCAAATGCCTTCAAAAAAATATTCCTCTCCGTTTTGTATCAGCGAAATTACGGTTCTGAAACGGGCATTTCGGTTTGTCTTTCCTTCAAGATTTGCCAGCAACTTATTAATGTTGGCATCAAAATCACGGCCATCGTCGGCATATCGGGCACTTTTTACACCCGGTTCTCCATTCAATGCTTCCACTTCAAGACCAGTGTCTTCGCTAAAGCAATCCTGCCCGGTCATTTTGTAAATCACGGTTGATTTTTCGGTAGCATTGGCTTCGAGGGTGTCGTGTGGTTCGGGGATATCAATGTCGATTCCTGCTTCTTTCAGGGTAATAATATCGAATAAATCTCCCACAGCATTTCTTATTTCGGCCACTTTATTGGCGTTGTTAGTAGCAAAAACAAGGGTAGACATGGGTTTGTGATTTCTGATTTGTGATTTCTGATTTCTGATGTAGAATTATAATATTGAAGGGTGCTAAAGTAATAGAACTATTCAGATATTGTATACCCTAACTTAAACTGGCGAAAGGTAAATA
>JAYUTQ010000042.1:0-2073 GCA_043755055.1 Chitinophagaceae bacterium
TACAAAATAAAATCGCTAAGCGAAGCCGGCATTAAAATCCATTTACACTGCTTTGAGTATGGTCGTGGGCAACAGTCGGCCTTAAACCAATATTGTGAAGAAGTGCAATATTATCAACGCCACACCGGGCATAAAGGGTTTTCCACATCGTTGCCATATATCGTGGCAAGCCGTGCCAATACAGAGTTGCTGAAAAATTTACAAAAAGATACCCATCCTGTTTTGCTGGAAGGCATCCATTGTACACACTTTTTAAACAGCGGCGAATTAAGTAACAAAAAGGTATTTGTAAGGCTGCACAATGTGGAGCACCTGTATTACCATCAATTGGCAAATGCTACTTCTTCGTGGCTTAAAAAAATATATTACAGCAGGGAGAGCAAACTGCTGAAAACCTACGAAGCTTCACTAAAAGACAAGGCTACTTTCTGGACGGTGAATGACAAAGACCTGGATGTTTTTATAAACGATTTAGGCTACAAAGACATAGAAAACCTGCCGCCATTTATGCCGGAATATAGTCCGGAATGGCATGCAGAAAAAGGAAGTTACTGCCTGTACCACGGTAATTTATCGGTAGCAGAAAATGAAAAAGCAGCCGAATGGCTTTTGGAAAACATTTTTAACGAATTGCAGATTCCGCTGGTAATAGCAGGTAAAAACCCCTCGGAACACTTAATGCGGCTGGCACACCGTGAAATGCATACCTGTGTGGTAGCCAACCCCGGGGATACAGAAATGCAGGAACTGATTAAAAAAGCACAGGTAAATATTTTACCATCCTTCAACACTACGGGTATAAAATTGAAACTCATCAACGCTTTGTACAATGGCAGACACTGCCTTGTAAATACAGCCGCAGTAGCAGGTACCGGCTTAAACGACTGCTGCACAATAGCCGACTCTACTGCCGAAATGAAAACGAGCCTTCAAAAACTGTACGATGACAACTACACTAAAGTGCAGTTTGAAGAAAGACAGAAAACTTTACAAGCCACCTTTAGCAATAAAAAAAATGCTAAGAAAATGATCGGGTGGATTTTTGGGTAGGTAGGAACACGCCTCGAGGCGTGTTCCTACAAGGCGTGTTCTTACTTACGCCGATATATAAATTTCCGTAGCCCCGTAACCATACCATGGATGGTACTGATTTACAAAGCTTGAAACTCCTTTTTTATAACGCAGTATTTCGTGTATTTCATCCCGCAACTTGCCGCTGCCAATGCCGTGGATTACAGTGAATTCCTTAAGATGATTTAACTGAGCCAGCTCCAAATACTTTTCAAAAGTATCTAACTGCAACGTTAGCATTTCGAAGTTAGAAAGTGAGCCGGGCTTGTCATGGAGCTTTTCTATATGGAGATCTATAACGCTTTGTGCAGCTGGTAAATGTTTTCTGGCATCTTGTGCATTGTACACTTTATACCCGGCTTTATTCAGTTTGGAAAGGTCCATTTTTTCGGTTTCCACCCGTGCCGGGTATATGGTAAAAAGGGGAAATGAAAATGTAGCATCACCCTTGATTCTTATTTCTTCCACTTTTTGAAAAACCTGTTTGGCCTTGGGTTTCAAGCTGGCTTCGTAATATTCGGCCTTGCTCTTTTCGGGGTTTAACAGCGAAAATTCGAAGTCGAAAGCCGGGGAATCGTTCAGGCTTTCGAAAGGAATATCCATTAGGTAAAAATCGCTGAGGCTGAGTACTTCGTTCTTTAATTCCAGATCGGTATCGCCACGATAACGAAGCCAGAACCTAAACGAATAACCCACAGCCGTTTGATTAATCAGGTAAATTTTAAGGCTTTCTACCACATCATCATCAAAAATATCTTTATCAAAAACGGGGAGAAAAGCCAGCCAAACACCATCTGCTACTTTGTAACGGGAAGTAGTTTTTTCCCGTTTTACATCGTCGATAAACTTGTGTTCGGTTTTGGGTTTTATAATTTTTTGCTGGGTAAACATTTTAAAATACGGAAAATCAATCTGATCCATATAAGCCGGGAACTTTACGCCCCGCACATTTACCAATACCATTTTATCGTTGATGATCTCCACAACTTCACCATCCTCATT
>JAYUTQ010000043.1:0-10688 GCA_043755055.1 Chitinophagaceae bacterium
CTATAGCCTATAAATATGGCATTTGGAATACCGAAACCAACAGTTTTGTTCGTTTTGAAGATGGTAGCAACCGCATACTAAATGGTAACGGCGGCAAGGGGCAATTAACAGTATTGCATGATGGCTTTGCATATTTGCCCAATAATACGTTTAGAGGAGCCGGTGTGGCCATACCGGTTTTTAGTTTGCGTAGCCAAAACAGCTTTGGCGTTGGCGAGTTTGCCGACATTCCTTTACTCGCAGATTGGGCTAAAAATGTAGGTTTAAAGCTGATACAATTATTGCCCCTTAACGATACCACAGCAACACATACCTGGGTGGACAGTTATCCGTATGCTGCCATTTCGGCTTTTGCACTTCACCCCATGTTTATAAATCTGGCACAGGTGGCCGGAGAAAAACATGCCGCTATTGTAACCTCTCTAAATACCCAACAAGCAGCACTTAATGCACTTCCGGATATTGATTACGAAGCTGTTATGAAGGTGAAATATGACACCCTCAGGCAATTATACACCGCCATGAAAGCAGATTGGCTGGCGGATGAAGGTTACCGGCATTTTTACAAAACCAACAAACACTGGCTGCTGCCCTATGCCGTTTTTTGTTATTTAAGGGATGAAAACAAGACCGTAGTTTTTGCAGACTGGAAAAAATATTCCACCTATAAAGCTTCTGAAATAGAAAAGCTGGCAGCACCAAAAAGCAAGACTTACGATAAGGTGGCCGTTCATCTTTTTACGCAATACCATTTACACCTGCAATTGGTATCCGCAGTAGAATATGCCCATAAAAATGGCATTGTAATGAAGGGAGATATTCCGATTGGTGTGTATAGAAACAGTTGCGATGCATGGGTAAATCCTGGCCTGTTTAACATGGATGCACAGGCCGGGGCACCGCCGGATGATTTTGCCGTAAAAGGACAAAACTGGGGCTTTCCTACCTACAACTGGCAGCAAATGCAGCAGGATGGTTTTAGCTGGTGGAAACAACGTTTTGAGCAAATGAGTTATTATTTTGATGCCTTTCGCATTGATCATATTCTTGGGTTTTTCCGCATCTGGAGCATTCCCATGGATGCGGTGCAAGGCATTTTAGGCCGGTTTTCGCCAGCCATTCCGGTTTATAAAAATGAGTTTAGCCAAAAGGGTATCTGGTTTGATAAAGAACGCTATTGCACCCCTTTTGTAAATGATGTGGTACTCCGTGAAATGTTTGGCATTAAGGCCGACTGGGTAAAAGAAACCTTTGTCGAAAACGTTAACCGGGAACCATACCACCTGAAGGAAGCGTTTAATACCCAACGGAAAATAGAAACGTGGTTTGCGGGGCAAACCAATGTGGAAGCGTGGGTAAAAGAAAAACTCTTCGACATGGTTAGTAATGTAATTATGATAGAAGAACCGGGCTCGGATGGTCAGGAATTCCATTTCCGTATTGGTATGGAAAATACCAGTTCGTTCCGGTACCTGGATAATAATACCCAGCAGCTTTTAAAGGAGTTGTACCTCAATTATTTTTTTAAACGCCAGGATTCATTTTGGGGGCACGAAGCCATGCAAAAATTACCCGCATTAAAAGCCAGTACCAACATGCTTATATGTGGCGAAGACCTTGGAATGGTGCCCGACTGTGTACCCGGCATTATGAAAGATCTTGGCTTTCTAAGTCTTGAAATTCAGCGGATGCCGAAGGATCCGAAAAGGCAGTTTTTCCACCCTGGGGATGCGCCGTATATGAGTGTGGTTACACCAAGCACCCACGATATGAGTACCATCAGGGGATGGTGGGAGGAAGATGCCTCGGCCACTCAGAAGTTTTATAACAACGAATTAGGCCACAAGGGCAGTGCACCTTTCTATTGCGAAGCTATTATTAATAAAGAAATCGTAATACAGCATTTGTATAGCCCTGCCATGTGGAGCATTTTTCAGTTACAGGATTTAATGGGCATTGATGCAAACCTTAGAAGGGAAAATCCCAATGATGAACGCATCAACATCCCTGCAAACCCACGCCATTACTGGCGTTACCGTATGCATATTGGTTTAGAAGAATTGTTACTGGAAGCAGCTTTTAATAAGGAACTTAAAGCCTTCGTTACGTTAAGCGGAAGGGGATAATACCAATTGCAAGTTTATAATAGTCCAATTTTAGCAACTCAGAAAGGGTTAAGCAATAGTAGGCACGGGTCCCGAATAAACGGAATGTTCCATGAAACCCGTGGTTAAAATTGCCATACCGAAAGAATCACAACTGGGTTGAATATTTTTGTTCAACCCCGTTGGGGTTGATTCATTTCATCACTGTTTTACCATGGGTTGCACCCATGGCTACTATTTTAAAACCATTTCGTGGTTTGGACTAAGTAATAAATCTAATTGGTATAAATTTACATGTAATAATAAAAAATCCCGGATCAGTACTGACCCGGGATTTTTTATTGTGGTATGAAATTCAATTATTGCACTTTAAAAAAGTTTCTGCTTACCACGCCGTAAATGGTAGTAATCTTAAATATGTATGGACCATTTGCCAATTGGCTAACGGGTATTTGGTGGGTGCTGTTGCCCATAGTTAGCAGTTTGTTTTGGCTCCATTTCATTACACCATATACATCGAATATGGCAAGGGTGCTGTTTACATTATTAAACCTGCTCCAGATGGTAGCGTTAAGCGTGGTTCTTACAGGTACCGGATATAGATTTACAATTTTTACTGCTTCAGCGGTATTGCTGCTATCGGGACCTTGAACCAATACTTCACGGCACCAGCGGGTTTCGCAACCTAGCTTGGTTCTAAGCTGCAGGCACACTGTATATGCACCTCTCATGTTGTACTGATGCGTAGGGTTAACAATGTTGCCTCCGAGTGTAGCACCATTGCCAAATGTCCATTTACGTTCTATTATGCTATCGTTTGGCAATTGGCTGTAGGCGGCAGTACTGTTAAAACGTATGGTGCGTACAGTGCCACTCAGTTGTTCTGTAGTAAAATATGGAACGCAATTACCAACTGCACTTACTACTGCAATTTTCTTACACCATGTTTCCATACAACCACTGCGGGTTTGAATGCGAAGGCATACTTCAAATTCGCCGCTGCGGGGATATTGATGGGTAGGTTCGGCTATGTTACCGGCATTGGTACCATCGCCAAACGTCCAGTAACGGTTTATAATGCTATCGCCGGCTGCAATCTGAGTTGGTGCACTTTTAAACTTTACACTTAGCCCCGTAGCAAAATGGCTAAACTTAGGCTGGCAGCGGAAAGTATTTGGTAGAATCACTACTGGTTTGCAGGTGCTGTCTTTACAGCCACGGGCTGAGGTAATATAAAGGCAAACGTTGTAAGTTCCTGGTTGGGAATATGTGTGTAAAGGATTGGTAATATTGCCGCCGAGGCTGGCGCCGTTACCAAATTTCCAAAGGCGGCTTACAATGCTATCGCCGGCTACGGTATTACTTTGCTGGCTATTGAAACGAACGGTGGTACCTCCGGTAGCAACGGTAGGGGGTAATATTTCGTGGCTCCAAACTGCATGGCAAACTGCGGTGGCAGCAGGTACTATTACTGGTTTGCAAACACTGTCTTTACAGCCACGGGCAGAAGTAATGTACAGGCAAGCAATGTAAGTTCCCGGTTGCTGGTACACATGTATAGGTTCAATCACATTTCCATCCAAACTTGTACCATCGCCAAATTTCCATTTGCGGCTTATAATACTATCCTGCGGGCCGGCGGTACTCGATTGGCTACGGAATTTAACCGAACGGCCTGTATTGGAATTGGGGGCTAAAACTTCGTGTATAAAATTGCCACTGCAATTCACCTGTCCAAAAACAATTGGTTTGCACACGGTTTTTTCGCAACCCATTCTTGTTTTTGTGGTAAGGCAAACGGTGTAAATACCTCCATTGGCATATTGGTGCTGTGGTGCTATTACGTTTCCATCAAGGCTGGTGCCATCGCCAAAAGTCCATTTACGGCTGATTATGCTGTCATTAGGGCTAACCGTACTAGGGGCGCTATTAAATTTAATGAGGTATGCACTGCTTGTAGCTACATCAAATGTAAATTCCGGATGGCATTCATTGTTGCCCACCTTTACTGGTTTGCAAATTTCGCTAACGCAATTATTACGGGTTTTTATGCGCAGGCATACATTGTACACTCCGGGCTGCGCATATGTATGCGTTGGGTTTACAGATGTGCTATCAGAAGTGCCGTCGCCAAAAGTCCATTTGCGGCTGATAATACTGTCGTTACTATTGCCGGCTGTAGAACTGTCTGTAATAGCAATGGTTAAAAGCGAAGCAACCGTAGTGCTCCACCCGAATTTTGCTTTACAACTGGCAGTCATACAAACTTCAAAATTACATTCTACCATGCCAGATGATCCCACCGGCAGTACTTTACGGATTACATTGCCATCGCAGTTTACCACCCATACGATTACTCTGGCAATAGTGGTGTTGCAAACCAATGTATCCTGATAAAATCCATTTGGATTGGTGCGTTTTACATGGCTTTGTGGGCAGGGTGAGCCGGGTATTGAGTCGGATTCGATATGTACAGCGTAATTGTTGGCCGGCTGGCCGTTGGTGTATTTAACCGTTCCTTTTACGATAACATTTGCCCAAAGGGCAAGCGGTAAAATGATGGCAGCAAGCAGGGAGAACGAAAGGCGTGTAAAAGTTCTCATGTTTTGTGGTTTAGTTGGTTCGGGTTATAGATACCGTCTTGTTTAAGCATGTTGCCTGTAAAGTACGTTTTTTTTTTTAAAAAATCAGTTATAGCGGGTTGTTATATTCTGGTTGGCAACTTATAAAGGAATCACCCTTTTAGGAATAAAACTCAAACAAGGAACCAAAATAGCTTTCATTCCAGCCCTCAGTGATGGCTTCGTAATCCTCGTCGGGTATATTGGTATGTATTAACTCAGCAGAGGTGCCGGCTTTATGGGGATGTAATTTTATGGTAACTATTGAATCTGCTTCCTGATCGCCAAAGTACCATTGTTGTACTATTTTTTTGCCCGGTTCAAAACTGATGTTTTTACCTGCAATACTGCCTTCCCACAGTTCAAATTCAGAGCCGGGCTCGGTGCTCATAATAGCAGGTTCGCCGGTCCACAGTTGTACAGTTGCGGGGTTGGTAAGGGCTAAAAATATTTCTTCGGGCTGTGCAGGTATGATGTAATATTTTTTGAAGTCTTTCATGGAAGGATAGTAGTAATTGGGAAGTAGGGATTAGGGGGTTGGGATTGGGGATTAGCAAGAAAGTTATTGGGGATTGGGGGATTAGCGAGTAATAAATAGGGATTAGCAGAAAGGTTATTGGGAATTGAAGTCTTTTTTATTAATACTACAGGTTGAAAAAAACTTAGGCTATACAACTAATCCCTAATCCCTAATCCCCAATCACTGCTAGCTACAACTATAACTCATTATTGAGTAGTGTCAGCGATTTTAGCTGGTTAATGATTGCCGGGTTGGTAGCAATATCCTGCATCATAGCGAGGTGCCTGTCGTGGTGGAGGTCGGTGCCTGCAAACGAAATCATCTTATCCTGTATCAGGGCTTCAGCCATTTTTTTTACCTCTTTACCATACATGCCCGAAAGTGAAAGGATATTAACCTGCAACAAGCATCCTGCATCTATAAAATCTTGTATGCCGTTGTAGTTGTTGTGGTAGTAACTGTACCTTTCGGGGTGGGCAAGTACAGGTTGCAAACCTTTCATTATTAAACTGAAAATAACTTCTTTAATGTTAGGCGATGCAGCCATGTAGCTCATTTCTATCAGCACATAATTTTTACCGAAGGTGAGCAGCTTTCCGTCTTTTATAATTTTGTCAAAATCAGAATTCACCATAAACTCCGCCGCATAGGAAATTTCTACATTTATATTTTCTTCCTTGAGTTTTTCCACCACTAACTCGTAGGCAGGGTGTATGGTTTCTTTATTATTGGGGTACATATCGCTAATGATATGTGGTGTGCAAATAAACTTGCGGTACCCAAGCTGGTGCAGCTCTCTTATAAAATGTATGGAATCGTCTATGTTCTGGCTTCCGTCGTCTAATGCCGGCAGTAGGTGCGAATGCATGTCAACGCCAATAAATGAAAGATCGGCAGGAATTTTTGCTGGTGTAGATTTTAAAAAACTAAAAAGACCCATCGTAAAATTGTAGTAAACCTTTTTTAATTAGAAGCCATTACAGAATCAGGATTGATTTCGTCGAATGATTGGTAAATAGAATTGTTACTGATGAATTCCGGCAGTATGCGTTTCATTTTTCTAACCACATCTTCATCCTGGTTAAAAAGTGCCTTTTGTATCAGTTCATCTATTGCCTTGTTAATTTCATAAAAATCATATTCCATCACTTTGGCAATCATTATTTTATGGTGGTGGGTTGGTATTACCTGCTCACTTTTGTTCAGTAATTCTTCGTACAGTTTTTCGCCTGGCCTAAGACCTGTAAAACGAATATCAATGTCTTTCCCAGGAATGAGGCCGGAGAGACGAATCATTTTACGGGCCAGATCAATTATTTTAACCGATTCGCCCATGTCGAAAATAAAGATTTCGCTGCCTTCGCCCATTGTAACTGCTTCCAGCACAAGGTTACATGCCTCGGGAATGGTCATGAAATAACGGTGAATATCTGGGTGAGTAACAGTAACCGGTCCACCGTTTTGGATCTGCTCTTTAAACCTTGGTATTACAGATCCGTTGCTACCCAATACATTTCCAAACCGGGTGGTTATAAATTTTGTAGCTCCTTGGTTGTGTTGCCCGTTACCATTTAAAAGGTGATCGTGGTTGTTACTTGTAAGATGTACCACTTTTTTACTTCTGTTACCAAGCGACTGAACATAAATTTCAGCCAGCCTTTTAGAGGCGCCCATCACATTGGTGGGGTTAATAGCCTTATCGGTAGATATAAAAAGAAAACGCTCTACACCATATTCAATAGATAAGTCGGCCAGCACTTTAGTACCCATTACATTGTTGCGTATGGCCTCACTAGGGTGGTACTCCATCATGGGCACATGCTTATATGCAGCTGCATGAAAAACAATATTGGGCCTGAATTTGGCAAACAGGTTTTCCATAGAATGTTCATCCCGAATGTCGCCGATGTACATTACCATATCATTACACTTCAGCGCCGCATTTTTAAGTTCGTATTCCAGGTCATAAAGGCCTGTTTCTGTTTGGTCGCACAGGATTACCAGCGATGGGTTGATACTAGCCACCTGACGTGCAATCTCACTACCAATAGACCCGGCTGCACCTGTAATCAGTATCCGTTTGCTTTTAAGCAAACTTTCTACCTTTTTGTTTTTTAAATTTATCTGTGGCCTGCCCAGCAATTCTTCAATCTTAATTTCTTTAAGCTGCGAAATGCTAAGGTGCCCTTTAATCCATTCGTCTACCGGCGGTATGTTTCTTACCTGTATATCGTGTGTAAGGCAATAATCTACGATGTTGCTTTTTTCTGTGGCTTCCATTTCCTGCTTCGCAAAAAGCATCATTCCAATATCCCATGTTTTTAGTACATGTTTCATTTGCTCATACGAGTAAATTTTTACATTGTCTATGGATTTGCCAATAAAACTGGGGTCATCATCTATAAAAGCCACCACCCTGTAGGTAAAATTAGAAATTTGCTCAATGGTATTTTTAAGCTGCATTCCGTATAATTCCCCACCATATATCACCACATTGATTACTTCGCCATTGGAAAGACTTTTACGATATAAACCTTTTACCGATAATCTGTAACCAACAATTAAAAAAGATGCAGTAAAAAAGTACACAAAAATTACCGATGTGGGAATTGGATTGTGCATATTTAACCCCAACATTATGGCGTTAACAATAAGCAGAATTACAAACGAAGTAAACAATGCTACAATGGTTCTTAATGCCTCGGCAAGGCCGGAAAACCGAATGATACCCTCGTATGTATGAAGTAAATAAAACAATAGTGCATTGGTACATACCACAATAAGTATATGGTATAGTACAGAGTAATCGTGAAAAACCGGGTGTGATAAATCAAAATCGAAACGAAGCAAATCTGCCAGCGATACGGCAAAAGCACAAATAAACAGATCCAGAAAAAAGATCAGCCATTTGGGGGCTATTTGGTTCTTGAGTAAAAATTTTCGAAGACGGTGCACGGGTGTTGAGTTTAACAGTTTGGGTGGCAAGATAATCACTTTTTTTATACAGCATAGTATCGGCTGGCCATAGCAGACCCCCGATGGATATATTGGATATAAAAAGTAAAGAGCTTGTTTTGATCCGTATTAATAATTGTATGGCTTAATAATCAATCATTTTATTCAATTCTTTTTTATAATTCCTGTGTTATTGACCTGGCATTGGTGGCGTATCATTTGTAACGGGTGGAACTTTTACAGATAACACTTCTATATCAAAAACAAGATCTGTGTAGGCTTTAATCACGTCGCTTTTAGGTTGGTTTTTGTAGGCAAGCATCGCTGGTATATAAAACTTACCTTTTCCTCCAGCCCTAAAATACTTCAAACATTCTACCCATCCTTCTACTACCGGGTCGCGGCCTATTACAAATTCGAACGGTTTTCCTGCGTGTCCAAATGCAGTATCTATGTTAGAATCAAAAGGTACTCCATCAAGAGTTGTACCATGATAATTGATCGAAGCCATTTTACCGCTATCAGCCACATCTCCCGTACCCGGGGTAGTAATCACCACAAAGGCGCCTTTTGGCGTTTTGGTGGCGGTTATATTTTTCTCTTTCAGGTATTTCTCAATCTTAGAGGACTCTTTTACCAATTCGGCTGCCTCTTCTTTTTTATAGTCTGCTTCAATATCAGCTTCCGTTTTAAAGCGGGCTACTATTTTTAGGTAACCTTTCATTACGGTGCCTGCGGCATAATTCATTGTGGGTGGCAACTGACCCATTTTTTTAAGTGTATCTAAAGAATGGGTAATGAGCACACTATCTCCCACTTTTAGCATAGGAAGTATATCAATAAAGTTGTGTTGCCCTTTTTGTGAACTGTCAATTTTTAAATAACCTGGTATATGAGCATACGTATCCTGCACTATTGAATCACCAATCATCAATTTTAAATTGATTTTTATTAACTCACCGTGTTTCAGTTTTTCGCCTTTTCCCTCATCTACTATACTATAGGCAAGTCCGGTTTCGGTTTTTTTGTATCCGCTGTTGCCGCAGCTAACTATCACCATTCCGCCAACCAGGGCTAAAGCAGCCAATGCATAATTTTTCATGTTCATTTTATTCGAGTATTTGTTTTTGTTGTTCAATTGCTAGTTTAAAAGTTTCAACAGTTTCGGCCAAAGACGCAGATGAACGTCCACCTGCTGCATTAAAATGTCCGCCACCTTCAAAATAAGTACGGGCAAACGTGTTTACATCTATATTCCCCTTGCTTCTGAAAGACCATTTTCTTTCTTCATCCCTGTCTATTACACAAGCCGCCATCTTAATACCTAATATAGAAAGCGGAAGATTTACGAGACCTTCGGTATCGCCGGTTTTAATATCAAATTTTATTAAATCCTGTTTAGACACTGCAATAAGGGCCGTATTGTATTCGTAAAAAACTTCCATGCGGTTTAGCAATACAAATCCTGTAAACCGAAGCCTGTTTTCCAGGGAGCTATCGTATATATTGTCGTGGATAGGTGTATGCTTAAGCCCCAGGTTTTTTAAATGCGCCACCATAGTATGCACACTTGCAGTGGCGGCCGGAAACCTGAAAGAGCCGGTATCGGTCATTAAGCCGGTATACAAACATTGGGCTGCTTCAAGGGTTAACTTATCGCCATGGCCGCTGCCCATTATAAAATCGTATACCATTTCGCAGGTACTGCTTTTGGCAGGTATGCTTACGCCGTAGGCGAAGACAGCCGTTTGTGGTTGTTCATGATGATCGATTAGTATTCTTTTGCCCGGAGCTGCTTCCAAAAGCTTTTCCATGTTCTTGGTGCGGTGCAGGATATTAAAATCGAGGCAAAACAGAAAATCGGCAGCTGTAATTAGGCCGGCAGATTTTTCTTTGTTCTTTTCAAAATCAATTACCAGTTCTCTGCCGGGCATCCAATCTAAAAAGCTGGCCCAATTGGTTGGTGATATAACGGTAACATGGTGGCCAAACTGTTTCAAAAAATGAAATAAGCCAAGAGAAGAACCCATTGCATCGCCATCAGGTTTCTGATGTGTGGTGATTACAATGTTGGTTGGCGTTGTTAATAAGGGGTAGAAATCTTCTATTGCATTCATAAACTATCTGCAAAAATCATGTTCTGTGGCTACTTTGGCAAATAAACTTTATACAGGCAGTGGAAAATTAGGTGGAAAACTAACAAAATGGTTATTGGTCAATTGGTCATTTGTAAATAAGTCATTTGTGATTTGTGGTTTTGTGAAAAGAAATAAGCCAGCATTGACTAATGACTTATTTAGCCAATGACTTATTGATTGAGCTTCGCTGAAATTAATGCCTTTACTACCTTGTGCCATTCTTCTTTTAAAATAGATAATACAATAGAATCCCTGCGGCCGGGCTGCCCTTCGGGTTTGGGCATATTGCTGCGGAGTATGCCATCTACTTTACAGCCAATGGCTTTCATGGCAGCTACTGAACGGGCAT
>JAYUTQ010000044.1:0-2069 GCA_043755055.1 Chitinophagaceae bacterium
TCCAAATTTTTTTCGCCTAAAACATACCCAAGCTGTGCCATAAATACTGCTCCTTTAGTGTATGCATTACCATTATAAGCCATATTGGTATGGGTAAAATTAGCAGGCGTACCCATGGTTTCATCAAATTTGCTGTTTATAAGTCTGTAATAAGAATCATATGTTCTTTTGTACAAAAAGCCTTTTTCTTTGCGAAGCCAGCCCATTGTTCTTGTATCAGCATAAGATGTAAAACCTTCGTCCATCCAGGCATGTAAATTTTCATTGGTACCCATTAGCATTTGGTACCAGCTATGGCACCATTCGTGTATAAATGTGCCAAGCGAAAAATTTACAACAAGGGTAGCCATCGGGTATTCTGTTCCACCCCCGCCGCCTTGTATAAAAGTATAATCCGTGTAAGGGTAAGGCCCAAAAGTGGTGGCTAAAAATGGATAGCACATAGCAGCACTGTCGGCATTTTTTTGCCATTTGTTTTCTACGCTATCTACTGCTTTGTAAATAAAATGCAACAGAGGACCCTTAGCCGTTTTACGGGTTATGTGTATGTAAGCAGTATCGGCAGCCCACATAAAATCGTGTACATTTTTGGCAACAAATTTCCAGGTTCTGTTAGCTGTTGCTATGGGTTTTAAATTGGTTCCTTCTTTATCATATCCCCAACCAATGGCGGCTGCATTTTGCAATACACCGGTGCCGCCAAGTTTGTAGTTTTTATCAATGGTGATGTTTACATCATAGTCGCCCCACACACCATAAAATTCTCTTGAGATATACGGATCAGCATGCCAGCCTTCGTTATCGTACTCCGCTATTTTTGGGTACCATTGGCCAAGGCTATAGCGAATGCCTTCGGCATTATCCCGTCCGCTTCGGCGGCTAAGTTTAGGTACCTGGCAGTTAAATTGTGAATTAAAAACCTGAGAAGTTTTGGGTAACAAAGGCTTATCTAAAATTACTTCAAGTATGGTTTCGTGTACAATGGTCTGCTGTATTTTTCCGTTAACACTTAGCTGTGTAACGTTGCACCAGCCTTGCTCTTCGAGTTTCAGGTCGGCTATCCGTATTTTAAAGCGGCGGTCGAAATCCAGCATATCCTTTCCTTTTGCATCCCGGCCTACTACAAGCTTTTCGGTGCTGCGGCTGCTTTCGTCCATCATGCTGCCTGGCTTAAATGCATTCCAGTACAGGTGCATAAAAACACGTTTCAAGGTATCCGGAGAATTGTTATAATAAGTAATGGTTTGCTTACCAGTAATCAGGTTGGTGTTCACATCAAGGCTTACATCCATAGCATATTTAATACGCTGCTGCCACCGGCCGGGCTGCGCCATTGTGTGGAGCGAAAACAGAAAAGAGAAAATGAAAAGAATAATTTGGAAATAATGCTGTAAAATCTTTTTTCCACTTTTTGTAAAATGCTTTTGCTCCATGCCTGGTTCTTTAATCATTGGGCAAAAATAGCCGCTCTATGTTATGCAGCAGTCACTTGTATAACTTAGTACAGCCGCTCCGCATTTTTTTAGATGCCTTTTCTTTGAAATAAAAGTTACAGCCTAAATGGGTCTTTAAGCAATTGGCCGTCGTAGCTAAAATAAAGCTGCTTCTTTTGCAAACTAAATTTTTGAACCATTAACAGAAACATTTGGCTATCCACAGTTTCTAATAAAGAAACAGATTTTAACTCCCAGTCTTTGTATTTGCTTTTTTCAAAACCTTCCAATACTTCGGCAGGCAACGCTTCTTCGGTTACATAAGTTTCTGTACTCTTCCACGTTCCTTTAGTGTTAAAAGTGGTTTGGTATCTTATATCCTTCATTAAAAACGATGCCTCAAAACCGGTAAGTTTATCTTTCCATTCAACATCTACGGCTTCTGGAAACTTGTATTTAAATGCCTGTGTTATGGCTTCGGGTATTTTTCTTATTTGTGCTAATGCATCGTTACCTGCAAACATGGCTGCGCAAACCAACATTATTATCATTGCCCTTTTCATAAATTGTAATTGTGCTTTTGTATAAAATGAAAGGAGTGCAAGGTTTATTGCTTCGTAATTGCTTCTTGCAATT
>JAYUTQ010000045.1:0-4527 GCA_043755055.1 Chitinophagaceae bacterium
TTCTATTTTTTGTATAAAAGAAGTAGCCACATCGTTGTCAATGTCTATTTCAGCATCCTTGGTTACAAACAAAAATATGCCCTGATCGAAATTCCGGCGAATGCCGTTGGCCGTTTTGTTTTACTGCCATCTAAAAGCGGTGAGCAGCACATCATTTTGCTGGAAGATGTTATACGCTACAACCTGCCGCATGTGTTTTCATTTTTTGGGTACGATGAATACAGTGCCCATATTTTTAAAGTAACCAAGGATGCTGAAATAGACATTGACAACGATGTGGCTACTTCTTTTATACAAAAAATAGAAAAGGGAATTAAGAAAAGAAGAATGGGCAAACCTGTTCGATTTGTGTACGACAGAGAGATGGATGCCGGCTTACTTGAGTACCTGATACGCCGCCTGAATTTGGCACGTAAAGACAATGTAATTCCAGGTGGCCGTATTCATAACTACCGCCACTTTATGGATTTTCCGGATGTATTTGGTCGCCGTAACCCACGTAAGCAACCCTTTCTACACCCTGATCTTGATGATGGCAAACGTGTTACCGATGTGGTACTTCAGAAGGATGTAATGCTTCATTTTCCGTACCACAATTTTATACCAGTTATAGATTTATTACGGGAAGCAGCTATAGACCCTGATGTTACCAATATTAAAATTACCTGTTACCGCCTGGCCAGTAATTCTAAAATAATGAACGCCCTTATTAATGCCGTTCGTAATGGCAAACAGGTGGAAGTTATGCTGGAACTCAGGGCCCGTTTTGACGAAGAAAATAACCTGTACTGGAAAGAAAGGCTGGAAGAAGAAGGCGTAAAAGTATTGGTAGGCATTAATAATATGAAAGTGCATTCTAAGATATGCATGATTAAAAAACGCATCAAAACCAAAACGATTCATTACGGCTTTGTAAGTACCGGCAATATGAACGAAAAGACGGCTAAAATTTACGGCGACCATTGCCTCCTTACCAGCAACCGTTTAATTATGGCCGATGTAAACCGCATGTTCCGTTATTTGGAAAGGCCATTTCAGAGTGCATTGATTTTAAGGCAATGTAAAACGCTGATGGTGTGCCCTACCAATATGCGTAAAGAAATAGATGCCTATATTTTAAAGGAAATAAAAAACGCCAAGGCAGGCAAACCTGCATCCATCATATTAAAAGTAAATTCACTTTCAGACAATGCACTTTCGCTTAGGCTATACGAAGCTGCACAAGCCGGTGTTGAAGTGAAAGCAATTATTCGTGGCATTTGTTGCGCCGTTTTCGACCAAAAGAAATTTAAGATAAAGCCACTGGCCATCAGCATTGTAGACGAATATCTGGAGCATGCACGGGTTATGGTGTTTCATAATGAAGGAAAGCCAAAAGTATTCATCAGCAGTGCCGATTGGATGGTTCGAAACCTGGACCACCGGGTGGAAGCGGCCTGCCCCATATTTAGTGAAGAGATTAAAAAGGAACTGATAGACATCCTTAATATTCAATTAAAAGACAATGTAAAAGCAAGGGTACTGGATAATAATCTGAGCAACGATTATGTAACTGCTGCAAAAAATAAAAAGCGAACCCGCAGCCAGATAGAAACGTACAATTACCTCTATCAGAAAAAACTGGCTTCGCCAATGCACCCAAGGTTTGGGATAGAAGTGGCGGAGAAGTAACTGGTATTTTTTCTTAATTTTATCTGAAACCGAATTGTATGAAACAGACTATTAAAGGCTATTATTACCGCGGCGAAATTGTGCTTGAAAAAAAACCGACATTGACGAGAAGGTGCCTGTTTGGGTAAACTTTGGAAATTTTAATGACAGTATTAAAGAGCCCAATAAAAAAGGCTTGAAGATTGGCGGACTCGAAGGCAAGTACACAGTTCCTGATGATTTTGATGAACCTCTTGATGACTTAAAAGATTACATGTAAATGAACAGGTTATTAATTGACACCCATATCCTCTTGTGGATTTTTGATAGCAATGGTAAACTAACAAAGCAACAGATATCAGTATTGGAAAGTGAAGAAACTGAGATCTAAGTAAGCCATTACAGCATTATGGAAATAGCCATTAAGCTTGCAATAGGAAAGCTTCCATCTTCGAACTTAACAATGTCAGATTTTTTTAAACAGGCCGCAATGAAATGCATCAACATTATCCCATTAAAGAATGAGTACGCTGAAACTTATCTACAAATCCCACTCTTCGAAAACCACCGTGATCCATTCGACCGGTTTATAATAGCTACAGCAAAAACAGAAGGATTACATATCATGACAAACGACGAAAAATTCAAACTATACGAAGGGTTTGTGCATCTTTGGTAATAAATACACAAACCAACCATTTTGAGATTAGCAGCAATAGATATAGGAAGCAACGCAGCCCGTTTACTAATTAGCGAAGTAAGCCTTGGTGCAGGCGGCAAAGCCGAATTTAATAAACTCAACCTGATCCGGGTACCACTAAGGCTTGGTTTTGATGTGTTTGAAAAAGGCGAAATCAGCAGAGAGAAAACAGGCATGGTATTGCAAACCATGAAAGCGTACAAACACCTTTTGAACGCTTATCAGGTTACGCACCTGAAAGCCTGTGCCACAAGTGCCATGCGGGATGCCAGAAACAGCGAAGACATCATTCGTAAAGTGCGGATGGAAACCGGCATCGAAATAGAAGTGATTAGTGGTAGTTACGAGGCTTCGCTGATTTACGAAAACCATATAGCTGAAAACATGACCACAGATGCCGCCTACCTGTATGTGGATGTAGGTGGTGGCAGTACAGAACTTACCTTTTTTACCAAGGGCAAACTGGTGTTTAAAGAATCCATCAATATTGGCACTATACGCCTGCTAAAAGATCAGGTGAGTGAAACCAATTGGGATGTGATGAAGGAATTTCTTCGGAAAAACACCAAAGGCTACAGCAATATTGTAGCTATTGGTAGCGGCGGCAACATCAACAAGATTTTTAGCATTAGTAAAAAGAAGGATGGCAAACCACTGAATATAGAACTGTTACGGGATTATTATAAAGAGTTTAGCAGCGTAAACCTCGAAGAACGCATCCGTATTTTTAAACTCCGCAGCGATCGTGCCGACGTTATTGTTCCTGCATTGCAGATTTACATTAACGTTATGCGTTGGGCCGAAGCCAAAGAAATTTATGTACCGAAAATTGGTTTGGCCGATGGATTGATACAACATCTTTGGGAAGAAGTAAAGGCTATCAAGTAACAATCGTCGTTTTATAATTGATTTAATATATCCTGAACTGAGGCCCGTTTCTTATAATCCGGATTGAAAAACGCATATTTTATCTTTCCGTTTTTACCAATTATATAAGTGGCCGGAACAGGCAGGTTGGCGCCATTGCTACCATTGGCTTCTAAAAAATCAATGCCGAATTTTTTATAACGGGTTTGCGTGTTTTCATCTACCGCAAAATTTACATTATAAGCTTTCATAATGGCCATACTACTGTCGCTGATGATGGGGTAGCTTGCTTTACTTTTAGCAACAGTCTTTTTAACATTCTCCATTATTTCGGGTGAAATGGCAATTACAGCAGCTCCCTTAGCTGTAATCATAGCCAAAGAATCATTTAATTGCCCAAGTTGTTTATTGCAAAAAGGGCACCATTGGCCACGATAAAAAATAACCACCAGATCGCCTTTTTTCAATTGCTGCTTTAGATCAAAAGCCTTTCCGGTATGGTCTTTACCGGTTATAGCCGGTGCAGTGTCACCTACTTTTAACCCTTCGGGATAAATAGTAGGTTGTGCATTTGTTACAATAAATAGTAAAGAAAATACAGCCAATAATATTTGTTTCATGTTCAAATTTTAGAATACAAATATTAGGGTTTCAATATTGTTTAATTGTCGGGGTAAGGACAAACAGCAATAAAATTATGAAGCCAATTGGTACTTACATCGTTTTAAGCTGTGCAATTGTAGCTATAGGATTTGCCGATTTAAAAACAGTGCTACCAGCTATTAATACATCGGCCCCGGCTGCAATAATGGAAGATGCATTTTCTAATGTAACGCCGCCATCTATTTCTATTTTTACCTGCAAACCACGTTCGTCTATCATTTTACGCAATTGCCGTATTTTTTCTAACGTAAAAGGAATAAAGGACTGTCCTCCGAAACCCGGGTTAACGCTCATCAGGCAAACCACATCTACATCATGTAAAATATCGCTGAGTAAACTTACCGGCGTGTGTGGATTAACTGCAACGCCAGCCTGCATTCCAAGGCTTTTTATTTGCTCAATATTGCGGTGCAAATGCGTACATGCTTCTATATGAACTGACAAAATATCGGCTCCGGCTTTTTTAAATGCTTCGGCATAATTGCCCGGCTCTTCTATCATTAAATGCACATCACAAATTTTGGTAGTGGTTTTGCGGATAAACTCAATAATCATTGGCCCGTAGCTGATGTTGGGTACAAAGCGGCCATCCATTACATCCAGATGAAACCAGTCGGCTTCGCTTTGGTTAAGCATATCGCATTCGG
>JAYUTQ010000046.1:0-10635 GCA_043755055.1 Chitinophagaceae bacterium
TTACAACTGGAAAGGCAAAATGCTGCTGTCATTTAGCAATCATTTGTATGAAACGGATACCACATTACAGGTGCTGAAAAGCGAACTAGTCAATTTTCAAAATCAATCTATCATTGGCCGTTCGGGCATTACACAAATTATAGAAGATAATTTTGGCAACCTGTATTTACAAACAGTTACAGAGGGCATTAAGAAAATAATCCGGAATAATTACCCGGTAAAATATTACGGCTCTGAAAAAAGGGACCACAATTTTATACTAACCATACTGCCCGATAAAACGAACAACCGGATACTAGCCGGAACATCAGGTAACGGCCTGTTGGTGTACGATACGCTGCAACGCCTTGTTAAGCACATTAAAACATTACCGGGCAGAACAAGGCCATTTTCTGCCAATGTTATTTTTAAAAAAAATAATGGCGATTATCTTTTATTTATTGGGGGAGAAAAAAAATTGTGGCATTTAAGGAGCAATATGTCTGGTATTGTACAAAGCCCAATTATAGGTTATGGCACTGCAAGTGCCCTCGGTATTGGGTATTTTGGCAATCCACTATTTCAAAACACATCGGAAGCGGTGGCCCAATCGGAGGGGCGGATCTACAAAGCCAGCCTAGTATCCAACGCGGCAATAGAATACGAAATAACGAAATCGTACACCATGAGTGGTTTGCATTATAAGGATGTTATTATAACCCATGCAAACGATGAGCTTATTTACCTGGACACTGCTACTCTTCAGGAAATAAAAAGAATTCCTTTTAAAAACACAGGCTTCGTAAGGTGCTTTGTAAAGGATAAGGATGAACATATTTACCTGGGCAGCAATAAAGGCATTTTTAAGATAAATTTCAATGGAGACATTTTGCAGCACCTTACTAAAGAAACCGGTTTGCCAGATGAATGTATTTATGCCATGACGTTTGACAATGAGGGCTTTTTATGGTGCAGCTCTAACAAGGGTATTTTTAAGGTAAACGGCGACAATAGTATACTGCAATTAAAAAAAGAAGACGGCTTGCAGGAAAATGAGTTTAACACCAATGCTGTGGCAAAAGCAGCTGACGGAGAATTTTTTTTTGGCGGGGTAAATGGTATCAGCAGTTTTTACCCATCGGCCATTAAATCTGTTAGCGAAAAGCCAACACTGCTGATCACTAAAATAAAAGTAAACAACAGGTTTCCCCTTCAGGATACAGGCGCCTGGCAAATTAAAAAGCTAGACCTCTCGTATAATCAAAATTCGCTATCCTTTGATTTTTTAGCCATGGGGCCCGACAACCCGGACAAATACATTTACCAATATAAAATGGTGGGTATAGACGAAGATTGGATACAAAACAATGACTTACAAACGGTACGCTATTTTTTACAGCCGGGTAGTTACAAGTTGCAATTGTATGCTTCCCGTTCTTTTAATAAAGATGCGGAGCCCCTGCTACAGATTGAAATAGTTATTCACCAACCTTTTTGGAAAACATGGTGGTTTGTAGCTTTACTTTCTTTGATATTAATAGGAGGGCTGGGCTTTATATCTGACTGGTACAATAAATCCAGGTACAACAAAAAGCTACAGCTATTAGAGGCCGAAAACCAGCTAAAGCAGGAACGGGAAAGGATTTCGAGGGACCTGCACGATAGCCTTGGGGCTTATGCCAATGCTGTATTGTATAATACCGAAATGCTGCAGGCCGAGGCCAATTCTGAAAAAAGAAATGAGCTGATGAAAGACCTTCGGTTTGCTTCAAAAGACATCATCACCTCACTTAGAGAAACCATTTGGGCACTTAACAAAGAGCGTTATACTGCATCAGAATGCCTGCTTCGTATCCGCAATTTTGTACAATCGCTCAGCCGGTATTATAGCAATATACATTTTACAGTAGAAGGAGATGCACCTGATAATATGCTTTTAAACAACAAAGCCGCACTTAACCTGGTACGCATCATTCAGGAAGCAGTAAGCAATGCCATAAAACATGCAGCTGCCCAAAACATTACGTTAAGCAGTATAAACGCAGCAGGCAAATGGCAACTCTCTATTACAGATAATGGAACGGGTTTTAATTACCACGAAGCACAAAAACAGGAAGCCGGAAACGGACTTAAAAATATGAATCAAAGAGCAGTTGAATCGTGCTTTGATTTTAAAGTAGAAAGTGGCGAAGCAACAGGAACAATAGTAACGGTTGTGGTCTGATGTGTTTTAATACGCTACAATTATCCAATTGGAGTATACTATTTGATAATACGATTGCAGATATTTGTTTAAACCTTAGTTATATGCCCATCAATATTGCAAGTGTAGACGATAAGGCAAGCAATCGCAATATTCTGCGAAATAAGCTGCTTCGGCATAGCCATTTTGAGGTGATGCTAACCGCAACTGATGGCAAGGATTTTTTGTATCAAATGGCGCAATTACCCTTGGGTAAAATTCCGGATGTGGTACTAATGGATCTTGAAATGCCAGGTATGGATGGCGTGGACGCCATTACTACCGGCTCATTTTTATACCCCACCATTAAGTTTGTGGTGCTCACCATTTTTGATGATGAGGATAAAATTTTTAAAGCCATTAAAGCCGGAGCCTTTGGCTACCTGTTAAAAGACGAAAGCGCTGAAAACATTACCGATATGTTATGGCAAATGCACGAAAGCGGTGCAGGGCCTATTTCGCCTGGCATTGCATTTAAAATGCTGCAACTGGTACAGAATAATCATGTATCGCTGATAGAAAAAAAAGACGTCCCTGCACAAAAACAAACTTTTGACCTAACCGACAGGGAACAGGAAATACTGACACTGCTTGTGCAAGGATTGTTGTACAAAGAAATAGGTGCAAGGCTTGGCATAAGCCCCAACACTGCCAAAAAGCATGTTATTAATATTTACCACAAACTGCACGTAAACAGCCGGGCACAGGTTATTAATATTGCCCATCAAAAGCAGTGGATGTAAAAGGCTTATAGTTTGTTAGCCTATTGAATCATATTCAAAAACACAAACAAATAAATCCACAGCACATCTACAAAATGCCAATAAGTGGCCGTCATTTCTACCGGAACCGGACTGTAGTTTCTTGATTTGCCTCCAAAGGCTTTAACAAACATAACCACCAAAACCACAATGCCACCCACAAGGTGTAGCATGTGTAGCGCAGCTATTACAAACAGAAATGAGCCAGCGGCATTACTGCCTTGCCCAATGAGTTTTATGCCACGGTAGTTAAGATCGTAAAAGCCCATTATTTGCAATACAATAAATGCAATACCCAAAATAGTTGTAACGGTTATCAGCTGCCGGTATTTTGCCATTTCCCGGTTTTTAAAGGCCTTTACTGCCAGGTGTATTGTTAAGCTGCTTATTAAAATGGCAATGGTGCTGTACCAAAAAACCTTTGGCAAATCAAAACCCTGCCAGTTAGCCTGATTGCGTTTTACTATATAGGCACTCGTCATGCCGGCAAACATCATAATAATACTACCCAGCCCCAGCCACAGGGTAAACTTATGCGGATGCATTCTTTTCTTTTGCTCTGTTATTTCTGTTGTCATCATCAATTTTTTTTATACAAACAATATGTTGAGGGTAAAGTTTTAAACTGCTATACTGTTTAACTTATCGGCATACAAAGCTATTAGTACTACCGGTAAATAAATGTAGCTGCTAAACATTACCCTTCTTGCGGCTTTTACATCCATTTCTTTAAATAGCCGCACACATTGCCATACCATAAAAATGTTAGCGGCTAAAATAACCATCATACTTACAATGCCACTCATTTGGTACACGTAGGGTAAAAAGCCAATAGGCACCATCATTAGTGAATATCCAATGGCTTGCAAGGCGGTGTTTTTAGTAGGCTCGTTTTGGTTGGGTAACAATTTAAAACCAGCCTTGGTGTAATCTTTATGTGCCACCCAGGCAATAGCCCAAAAATGCGGAAACTGCCAGATAAACTGAATGCCAAACAATATCCAGCCGCCGGCAGTAAACGAATCGGCACCCGCAACCCAGCCAATAAGGCAAGGAAAAGCACCCGGAAAAGCACCTACCAAAACGGAAATGGCACTTACCTTTTTTAATGGGGTATATATAAAAGCGTACACAAAAAGGCTGAAAAGGGATAACAGTGCTGCAGACATATTGAACCAATACCACATTACGCCCACACCAACAATGGTGCTGATGATGGTAAAAATCCACGCCTCTGTGGTGCTGATGCGGCCGGCAGCTACCGGCCTGTTGGCGGTACGCTTCATCATAGCATCGGTATCCTTCTCTGTTATTTGGTTAATGGCATTAGCTGCTCCGGTAACAAGTAGGCCGCTAACAAAAAGCAGGAGCACACTTTTAAGATCGAAACTAATATTGGGCACCAGCAAATAGCTGATAACGCTTGAAAAAACCACCGTAATGCTTAAGGTAAATTTGATGAGTTCCTTATAATCCTTGAGTTTGGAAGGCGGGGAACTTTGTTTGCCCGCACCGGCAGTTGTTGACTCTTGCATGTAGTGTTGTTATAGTGGACCGACAACCGACAACCGTTGACCGACGAGCTTTCTTACGGTTGTCAGTGGACGGTAAACGTTCGGCAGATTGCGGTCAAAGTTACCTGCAAAAAAATAGCCCCGGATAAATCCGCGACTATTTTATTTGTTATAGCAAGCAATCGAAGACGCAATGTAAAGAATTTATTAAATTATTAAGGAAATCTTAAAAAAGATTTTTTCATTACGTAGGCAATAAATAATTGTAGAAAAGAAATTTATCTCCATTATCTAACCAGCTTTAAATGGTATTTTATTTTAACCATTCTTTCTTGCCATTACCTTTTCTGCAGCGGCTACTATATTAGGAGCATCCAAACCATATTTTTTAAGTAATTCCATTGGCTTACCACTTTCACCAAATGTATCGTTGGTGCCTATATATTCTATAGGTATAGGGAAATTACGGGCAGCCACTTGTGCTACACTATCTCCAAGACCGCCAAAAATATTGTGCTCTTCGCAGGTAACCGCACACTTGGTTTTGCTGATGCTTTTAATAATGGCTTCGGTATCTAAAGGTTTAATAGTGTGGAGGTTAATCAGTTCTACACTGTAGCCTTTCTCTTCCAGAATCCTTCCTGCTTCTACTGCCTTCCAAACCAGGTGGCCGCAGGCAAAAATAGAAATATCAGTTCCTTCACTCATTACCTGAGCTTTGCCAATTACAAAATCGCTGCCATCTACACTTGTCCAGTTAGGCCATTTGGGGCGGCCAAAACGCAGGTACACCGGGCCTTCGTAATCGGCTATGGCCATAGTGGCGGCTTTGGTTTGGTTAAAGTCGCAAGGGTTAATTACCGTCATGCCGGGCAGCATTTTCATCATCCCCAAATCTTCTAAAATCTGGTGGGTGGCACCATCTTCGCCCAGCGTAAGGCCTGCATGGCTGGCGCATATTTTTACATTTTTACCACTGTAAGCTATGCTTTGGCGAATTTGATCGTACACACGGCCGGTGCTAAAATTGGCAAAAGTGGTGGTGTAAGGAATTTTGCCGCCGATGGTAAGTCCGGCAGCAATACCCATCATATTGGCTTCGGCTATGCCGCATTGTATAAAGCGGTCTCCAAACTCCTTTATGTAAGGGCCTAGTTTAAAAGAACCGGCAAGGTCAGCTGTTAATACAATAACGTTTGGGTTCTTTTTACCCACTTCGTAAATTCCTTCGCCAAAACCGCCACGGGTTTCCAGTTCGTTTTGTACTACAATATCTTTAAGCATAGCATGTAAAAATTTATGGTTGCGAAGTAACCATATTGCTGTGAAAAAACCTTGTACCAAATTACCATCCAGAAATATTGGATGCAGGCAAATTAAAATTGTGGGCACTGGGTATTGCTGTAGCACACAAAATGTATCATCTTCATTTTTTACAAGTAAAAAACAGCATGATGAAAAAGCAACTACTGATAATGGTGTTAATGGCTTGGGCCTTACAGGCATTTACCCAAACAGAAATCACCCAGGCAAATACCTGTTACGATAAAAAGGATTACCAGTGTGCCATAGATAATTACAGAATAGCCATAGATAAAAAATCTTACAAAGAAGGGCAATTATACCTTTTAGAATACCGTATTGGTGTTGGCTATTCTTCTTTGACCCAGTATGGCCTTGCTACGGAATACTTTAATAAATCGCTTGTTTCAAAGCCTGGATATTATTCAGCCTTTTGGGAATTGGGAAATCTGTATTACAACACCGATAAATTTCAGGATGCGGTTACCAATTATAAGAAAGCATACGAAGGGGCACCCAGCGCCACAGATAAAGAAACGCTTACCTGGTGGCTAGCCAGAAGTTATTACGAGCAAAAAAGCTACAGCTTAGCCGCTACCGAATTTAAAAAAGTACAATCCAGAACAGGCATTTTTATGGAGGCTGATGCATTTATTGCAGATGCCTTTTTCTTTGCAAAAAAATTTGACAGTGCCATTACCTATTATAAAAAAGCCATTACCTATTATAAGCCGGAGGCTGTTACCGCTAAAAACATTAATTGCTTTTTGGGCAAATGTTATAGAGAACTTGGAAGGACCAAAGAAGCTAACGACCAGCAGGATGCCATATTGGCTATTGATCCCACAAATGGTGGAGCAATGTGGGAGAAGGGCATTTTAGCGGCCAATAGAAAAGATTATCAAACAGCCATCGACTGGTATAAAAAAACCATGCCATTCTACACCAAAGACAGTTCTGACACCTATACTTTAATGGGCAATATAGCAGCCTGCTACCTAAGCCTTAGCAATTTTACCGAAGCGGTAAACTGGCAAATGAAGAAGAAGCCTTACAGTAAAAACAAGTATAAGGAAATACTGAAAATAGCTTCTATGCAATACAGCAGACTTAAACAACCAAAGGAGGCTGAGAGAACCTGCAACGAAGGCATCTCTCAGTTTGTTCTTGAACCTGCAGAAAGACAAAAATCTTTACAAAACATAGAATATGTTTCATTAAATAATATTTTGGGTAAAATAAATCTTGAAAGAAAAGACACCACAAAAGCCCTGGTGTATTTTGAAGCTGCCTACAAATTAAACGCTGCCAGTTACGAAGCCAATGCAGGGTTAGCAGAAATAGCCTGGGCCCGCAAAAAAGAAGCTGACTATAAAAAGTATTTTACAAACATTTACAAAACCACTTACGATACTTTAATTACAAGCAGAAAAGAAATAGCCAATGTATACGGCAGGGCGGCCCATACCGATGCATGGGTAAGTAAACTAACGTACTATTCCTCAAATGTAGAATCGGCCTTACAGTTCGACTCTTTGCAAAAAGAAGCGATATTGCTTTGGCCGGTAGTGCTCAACCAAACTTCCTGGAAACTTACGAGCTATAGAAAAGCTTGTATTTCTTTATTAAACAGGGCAGCAAAAGCCTACGCCACCGATAAAAGCTATGTGAGTGATGTGTACAATTCATTAGCTGTAATGCATGAAACCAAAGACACTACCGCCATTCGCCTTGCTTTACTTGAAGCCATAAAAGCCAACCCTGAAAATATTAAGGCATGGGATAACCTGATGAAATACTACACGTCTTACGATAGCCAGGCCGGTGTGTTAGCAGTAGAAAAACTGATTGCCATATTAAAAAAACAAAAGGATAACGCAACCACTGCTACTGCATACATATACAAAGGCGATTTTTTTTGGCGGCTTAATAAAAAGGAAGATGCCAAAAAAGCATGGGGCGAAGCTCTTGTTTGGGATACCAATAATGCTACAGCAAAAGAGCGAATCAAGTTGTAAGGCTAAAAAATGGAATCAAACAATCCCTCATAAAGCAGAAGAAAATAAGTATTAGCCCTAGCCTCAAGACCGGCTACTGACCATAAAAATCTCAGCGTTGCCGCCCAATCGGCCACAGGCTTATATTTGCACCCGTTTGAAATGGATGTGTTAACTAGCGACTGTACTACTATTGAACATCGTTGCGAAGCTCCTTTCAACGTCTTATTATCTATGTGGCTCAGCACACAGTTACAAATCGTAAATCAAAAATCGTAAATCAAAATTCAAGATGTATCGTTCTCATACCTGCGGTCAGCTCCGCATTGCCGATGTAAACACAACCGTTACCCTTGCCGGTTGGGTACAAACCGTTCGTAAATTTGGCAGCATCACTTTCGTAGATCTTCGTGACCGTTATGGTATTACGCAATTGTTATTTAATGAAAGCCTCAATGGCTTGTTGGATGCCAATCCATTGGGCCGCGAATTTGTGCTACAGGCCACCGGCACCGTAAACGAACGCAGCAATAAAAACGCCAACATTGCCACCGGCGAAATAGAAATTGCCGTGAGTGAATTTAAAGTGCTCAACAAGAGTGCAGTACCGCCTTTTAAAATAGAAGACGATACCGATGGCGGCGACGACCTGCGGATGAAATACCGCTTCCTCGACCTGCGCCGCAATACTGTAAAACGCAATCTGGAACTGCGTTACGCCGTAAACCGGGCTGCACGTAATTATTTACATGGCAATAATTTCATGGATATTGAAACGCCATTCTTAATAAAATCTACACCCGAAGGTGCAAGAGATTTTGTGGTGCCAAGCCGCATGAATCCGGGTCAGTTTTATGCACTTCCGCAAAGCCCGCAAACCTTTAAGCAATTGCTGATGGTGAGTGGCTACGACCGCTATTACCAGGTGGTAAAATGTTTTAGAGATGAAGACCTCCGAGCCGACCGCCAGCCTGAGTTTACACAGATAGATTGTGAGATGGCCTTCGTGGAGCAGGAAGATATTTTGAACATGTTCGAGGGCATGATCAAGTCCATTTTTAAAGAAGTAAAAGGCATTGACTATACCGAAACTGTAGAGCGGATGAGTTGGGACGAAGCCATGTGGCAATACGGAAACGACAAGCCCGATATCCGCTTCGACATGAAGATTGCGAACCTTAAATTTCCGCTCACCACCTTCCCTCAAAAAGAAGCAATCCTGAACAGTTCTCCTGCCGGAATTGGCAACGGAACAAGTGGTTTTGTTGTGTTTGATAATGCCGAAACGGTTACCGCAATTGCCATACCCGGCTGTAGCGAATACACCCGCAAACAAACCGATGAACTGGTAGAATGGGTGAAGCGTCCTCAGATTGGGATGCAGGGCGTGGTATTCATCAAATGCAATACCGACGGTACTTTCAAGAGCAGCGTTGATAAATTTTTTGACGAGGAAAAATTAAAAACAGTAGCAGAAACCTGCAATGCACAGCCAGGAGATTTAATACTTGTTTTGGCCGGCCGCGAAGAGAAAACCCGCAAAGCCACAAGCGACTTGCGTATGTACATGGGCACCCGCCTTGGCTTGCGTAAAGAAGATGTTTTCAAACTGCTGTGGGTACTCGATTTTCCACTGTTTGAATATGCCGAAGAAGACAACCGCTGGGTTGCCCGTCACCATCCTTTTACAAGCCCCAAGCCCGGCCATATTGAGGTGATGATAGGAAACGACCCTGTGATACATGATGCGGCAAAATACCTGGAGCATCCTTATGCAGGGATTAAAGCCAATGCTTATGATATGGTGTTAAATGGTAATGAGATAGGCGGGGGCTCTATCCGTATTTTCCAAAGGGAATTGCAGGAAAAAATGTTTGCAGCATTGGGCATGGATAAGGAAGAACAACAGCACAAGTTTGGCTTTTTGCTTGGTGCTTTCGAGTACGGGGCACCACCACATGGTGGTATCGCCTTCGGCTTCGATCGCCTCTGTGCCATCCTCGGCGGAAGCGAAAGCATCCGTGATTTTATTGCCTTCCCAAAAAACAACAGCGGCCGTGATGTGATGATAGATGCACCAAGCACCATTGACCAAAAACAGTTTGATGAGCTACAGATAAAACTGGACTTGAAGGCATAAATTTTCTTTGGTTTGCATCATTTTGTATGATAATTTTTAATAACCTTTCAGCTTTTTGCTGAAAGGTTATTTTGTTTTAGGAGGGTAGTTGCCCGACCTTACTTATCTTTTTTACAAATAAATAAAAATATTTTATTTTCATGAAACCATTGATTTTACTGGTGTTTCAGCTGATATTGATATTTGATTTGCAAAACTTTAGAAAAATAATTTTGGTTGTATCAAAAAATTAATTTCACATTTGCATCAACAAAATAACAAAAACGTGTTACGCAATCTTCAACATATAGAAACATCAAAATGGTTTAGTCCTTGTGTGGATTATTCGTTTAGCGGGGTGCAAAGCACTGTTTTTTTAGATGCATAAAAATCTAAACTGAACATAGCAAAGCCCCGCAGAAATGTGGGGCTTTTTGTTTGTGGCAAGGAATTGTTGGAACTTGGATTTGATTGAGTTGATAGGATTAAAAGGAAGCTTGTCACCTTGCCTGTCCCGATTTTTTTGGGAAGCCTGTCGAAGGGCCTCTTGCAAATCCATCTTCAAAAAATATTTTAACCCCATTTGTGAAATAACAAAAGCCATCGCATCAAAGCGATGCAGAAAAAATTAAATAACAGCACATGAAACATCAGCACATACAAATTAAACGCAGTTATCCGGGCTTTAGCCAGAGAAATGGCTGCGTGGGTATGTTGCCCA
>JAYUTQ010000047.1:0-2060 GCA_043755055.1 Chitinophagaceae bacterium
CGTAAACAGCACCAATTACCCAACCGTTAATTTATCAGACATTATCCAATTTAAGTTTGTAGGTACCCCAGGTAGTGGTAGCACTGTGTATCTGGATAATATTTATTTCTACAAATCGGGCCCGCCTCCAGCCACTACACCTACTGTTGCTGCACCTACACCTACCAGAACTTCTAACGGTGTCATTTCATTATACAGCAATGCTTATACCAATGTGCCTGTTGATACATGGCTTACAGGATGGTCTCCGGGTGCTACAGTATTAACAGATACATTAATAGCCGGAAATTCAACCAAAAGATATACAAACGTATCTTTTCTCGGTGTAGAGTTTACAGCACCAACTGTTAATGCTACCAATATGGATTTTATGCATATAGATATATGGACGCCAAACGCCACCGTATTTAAATTAAAACTGGTAGACTTTGGTGCAAATGGCGTTTACGATGGTGGTGGAGATGACAAAGAGCATGAAATGATATATAACAACCCAACCCAAGGTTCGTGGATCAGTTACGATATTCCCTTTACCAGCTTTACAGGCTTAACCACAAGAGGCCACTTGGCACAATTGATTCTTAGTGGTTCAAATAGCACCCTGTTTATTGATAATGTATATTTCTATAACAGTGTTTTGCCAATAACACTTACCAGCTTTAAAGCTGTTCGTAAAAATAATACCGCTACGCTGCAATGGGTTACAAGTACCGAACAAAACAATAAGGGTTTTGCTATAGAACGTAGCCTTGATGGTATTAACTGGAAGCAGATAAACTTTATAAATGGTACCAATGCCCGTAACGGTTCGGCTTATGGAGCATCAGATCTTACACCTGCTAAAGGCATTAACTATTACCGCTTAAAGCAGGTAGATTTTGATGGTCATGCAACATACTATGCTATTCAGTCGCTCAGTTTTGATGATGCCAATCTTGCAAAATTTGCCCTATATCCTAATCCCGCCACAGATAAGCTTGTAATTACTTTGGGTGCTATTGAAAACAGCCGTAGCATGTACAGCATAATTACTGCCGATGGCAGAATCGTACAAAACGGAAGTTTTGCAAAAAGCCAGGCAAATACAGTGCAAACATTGGATGTAAGCACATTGCCTGCAGGATTATATATTGTAAAACTAACCGATGGTCTTACCCAACAAACAGTTAAACTAAAAATTGATTAATTCCTAAAACAAGGCCGTAGCTGCTACCGTGAGAAATAGCAGCTACGGCTTTTAAATTTTTACGCAAACGTGTGCATAATGATTTTGATGTAGTAATGATGTACTAAAAACGGCTCTAAAACCAACAATTTCAATTTTCTGATGTATTCATGTTGTGCTTCATTTTATTAAATACGAAGGGTAGCACAGTAAATTTACCAGATGATTATAACCAAAATTTTATTACCCAAAACGATTGCTTTATGAAACTAAAAAATGTAATGCTATGTCTTAGTATACTGCTCGGTAGCATATTACAGCAAGCTATGGCACAGGCGCTTTCTGTTACTGGTTCGGTTAAAAACAAAACCGGTGAACCATTGATTGGTGCCACTATCTCTATAAAGGGTACACCCAAAAGTGCTGTTTCCGATGTTAACGGAAATTTTAAAATTGCCGCAGTTAAAGGGGCTTTTCTCGTTGTGTCTTACACTGGCATGGCGGTTATGGAAAAAAAGGTTACCGATGCAGGACTTTTATTGTTTGTGCTGGAAGAAAGTAACGTAAGCAATCTTAATGATGTAGTAGTTGTGGGTTATGGCAGCCAAAAAGTAACTAAGGTTTCGGGTGCTATTTCTACTGTTAAAGCTGCCGATATTGAAAAGCTGGTACCAGTAAGAGCAGAAGATGCTTTACAAGGACGGGCAACAGGTGTAAACGTAATACAGGGAGGTTCGCCTGGTTCTAAACCTACTGTACTAATAAGAGGTATTCCCTCCTTCTCCGGAACCGATCCTGTTGTAATTATTGATGGTGTTCCCCAGTCGCTTACAGATTTAAATGCTATCAATGCGTTGGATATTGAATCTATCAATGTATTAAAGGACGCAGCAAC
>JAYUTQ010000048.1:0-4521 GCA_043755055.1 Chitinophagaceae bacterium
AGCAAGCACTTATGCATGGTCGCCTGCTGCTGGTTTATCAGCAACCACGGGTGCTACGGTAAATGCCAGCCCTTCATCCACTACTACCTATACGGTAACTGGTACTGATGGTAATAGTTGTATGAATACTGCAACTTCAACAATTACTGTTACTAATACACCTCAAAACGTAACTGCCCTTGCAACGCCGGCAACTATTTGTTCGGGCGGAACTTCAAATCTTACCTCATCAGCTTATGCTCCAACAAGCACAACAGTAAACAACTATACTTTTAGTACTGCAACGGGTGCTACACTTGATGCCATGATTGGAGCAACTACTATAGTTAGTGCCAGCACCGATGATGCACCGATGAATACTTCTGTTGGTGCAAATACCACTGCAGGAGCATCTGTTGCCCTTCCTTTCTCTTTTAATTACGACGGAGCAAATTATACGTTCTTTTCAGCTTCTCCTGATGGCTGGCTTACATTTAAAAATTCCAATGCGGCTGCATCCAGTCAGTTTACTAACGCTACAACGAGTACTACAAATGTTCCAAAGATTTATCCTTATTGGGATGATTTGGCAACCGGTACTACAGGCAGTGTAAAAACATTAGTAACTGGTACTTCACCAAACAGGATTTTTATTGTACAATGGTTTGTTACCATACCAAGAACTACTGCTGGTGCTGCAAATTCCACTTTCCAGGTGTGGATGTATGAAACTACCAATAAGATTGAATTCCGTTATGGTACGATGGGTACCGCAACGGGTAGCGTATCTTCAGGATTGACGGGGTCAACAGGTGCTAATTTCCAGAGTATTACTTTATTTGCGAATACAGCGAGTAATTCTACAGCCAATGATGCACAGGTTCCGGGAGCTTTGCCTGCAAGCGGCAAAATGTACACATTTGCACCGCCATCTGCTGCTATGTCTTTTTCATGGGCACTGGCCGCTAATGTAGTAAGCCCAAATATTCAGAATACGGCTACCAATCCATTAACAGCAACAGAAACATTTACGGTTACAGCTAATAATGGCGGCTGTACAGCTACCGCCATGACTACAGTTAACGTAACTGCCGTAGGCACCTGGACTGGAGCCGTGGACAACGATTGGAATGTGGCAGGTAACTGGTGTGGTGGTGTACCAACGGCAACTACCAATATGATTATACCTGCTGGTGCAACGGTGAATATTACTTCAGCAAATGCAGTGGCTAATTCTGTTACTATACAATCTAGCGGTACACTAAATATGCTAAACGCATTTGACCTCAGCATCAGTTCGGGTGGAAGCCTTACCAACAACGGAACATTTACCAATACCGGAAGCACCGGTATGGTTAGCTTCCTGGGCAATGGAACAATTGCCGGGTCACTGGTATTCGCTAACCTCAATGTAAACGGCACCTTGGTTATGGCGGGTAATGTAACCGTTAATGGGTTACTATCTCTTGCCCTGGGTGGTGTACTTAATCTTGGAAATACCAACAATCAATTAATATTAAATGGAGATATCAGCGGTGCCGGCACCATCTCAGGCAGCAGTTCGGCCAGTATTAAAATTGGTGGAAGCGGTGCCATCACGGGTGCTTTGAAATTTACCTCCGGCAGCCAAACATTAAGTGGGTTCGAAATGAACCGGACGGGTGGTATCGCCATGCTTGGAACCGACCTTACTGTTACAGGTGTAGCCAGCTTTGTGCTCACTGAAGGTAAATTGGCCACTAATGGCTACCTGCTTACAGTGGATAATAATTCGATAAGCGGTGGTGGTGCTGCTTCTTATATTGGCACCTGCGATATAGCAGGTGCACCGGCCATTACCGGCGGGTTAAGAATAAACAGCGTGGGTGCTTCCGATAATTTCTTCCCGGTGGGCAGCAACTTTACAGCTTACAACCCGGCCACATTAAATAACTCAGGTACCACCGACGACTTTACAGTAAGGGTAGGGGTGGGTGATGTGCCAAATACACCAAACCCTTCCGTAAGAAGACTCTGGGATATTACCGAAGGCACGCCTGGTGGCAGCAATGTGGCACTTACATTTGGTTTTATGGCTGGTGAAGAAGAATCAGGAATGGGAAATCCTGTATACATTGTACATGTAGATGGAAACGGAAATCTTAACGAACGTGGCTTGGACAATACGCTTAGCTTACCACTAACCGGTATGCAATCAGTTTCAAGCGGAACCACAAGGTTCACCTCTTTCTCTCCATTTGGCATTACAAGTGGTGTAACCATTTTGCCAATTGGCGATCTGATTAGTTTTGATGCCCGTAAGGTTGGTAATGCAGCAAATATTAACTGGACAGTATCTGCATCAAACCAGTTTAAACAGTATGAAGTAATGAGAAGTACGGATGGCCGTAACTTCATTACAATTGCTTCGGTTAGCAGTGTTGGCAGCCAATACATGTATCAGAATAATGTGGCCTTGCTAAATGCAGGAACCAATTACTTCAGGTTAAAAATAACTGAAAAAAATGGCACCATCCTTTACAGTAAAGTAGCTGCTATTGTAAACAGAACAAGTGGTATAGAGCTCATTGGCCTTACACCTACACTTGTAAAAGATGGAACAGCTTACCTGAATATTTCTGCTGCCAAAACAGGCCGGATAGATTTCGTTGTATACGATATCACTGGCAAACGCATCAGACAAATTATGCAAACTGTTAGCGAAGGCAATAGTTCCATCAGACTCGATTTGCAGTTTCTGGCCTCAGGTATGTACACCATTACCGGTTATACACCTTCGGGAAATACAGCAACTATCAGATTTGTTAAAGAATAGAATAAGAAACGATAAGCAACAAATAAAAGTGAGGCTGTCTCAAAAGTATGAGGCAGCCTCTTTTTATTAGGTTAGGTGATGGAGAATATTTTCGTTTTTGCGATTCTCAAAGCCTTCATTTTACTTTTGAGACAACCTCTTATTTTATTTTTATACGACGGAGACTTTTGTTAGTTCCGGTTGTTTTCTTGTAATATTAGTAAATGGAAGGGTAACCGTGTTGTAGCAGTTGCAATGCGACCGTGTTCTTTGCCTTGGCAAACAAGCACAAAAAATAAAATGCTACTTTGTTATTATGTAGCCTGGGGAAATCATCTAACGGGCTAGCTAGTAAATATTTGAGTATGACCTGTAAAACTGTTTTTTTTAATGTGCCAACCAGCTCCTATCGCCTCATTTTGTTCCTGTTAATCTCGATGAGAAGCACAGCTGTTGCGGCTCAAACTGATAGTGCCACAGTTAGAAGCTTTAGCCTTGATGAACAAATTGGTCAAATGATTCTCTTTGGTTTTTCCGGAACCAAAGCCATCGAAAAATCGGCTTTTTACAAGCAAATAAAAGAAGGAAAAATAGGCGGTATTCTTATCTACGACCGCAATATTGCACCCACTAAAACTGCTTCAGGTTTAAAGAAAATGATCACTACGTTTCAGCAGGCGGCTGCCATACCGCTGTTTATCAGCATCGATCAGGAAGGTGGATTGGTAAACAGGTTAAAGAGCAAATACGGTTTCCCCAAAATGCCATCACAGGCATGGATGGGCAAGATGAATGATACTGTTTTAACGGCTTCTATTGCTGCGAAAGCTGCAATGACCATGAATGATTTGGGTATCAACTTAAATTATTCGCCGGTGCTTGATGTTACTCAGGCTACAAACCCAATTTTGGGAAAATTGGGTCGCTGTTTTTCCAGCAAAACATCTGTAATAACCAAACAGGCAACTGCCATGATAGATGCCTATCATGTATACGGATTGTTATCGGTAGTAAAACATTTTCCAGGCCATGGCCGATCCACAACAGACAGTCATTTAGGCATCACTGATGTAAGTAGCCGTTGGCGGGCCGATGAATTGGAACCTTACAGAAACTTAATCGCCGCCGGAAAATTAGACGCAGTAATGACGGCACATGTTATTAATAATCAGCTGGATGCCAGCGGATTACCTGCCACTTTATCACAAAAAATAATTACCGGCCTCCTAAGGGATAGCCTCCATTTTAAAGGTGTAGTAATTAGTGATGACATGCAGATGCATGCGATTAGTAGATATTTTGGATTAAAACAGTCGATAAAAATGGCCATTGATGGCGGGGCCGATATTTTAATGTTTAGTAACCATATAGCAGGTGCCAAAAACACAGGCCCGGAGGCAATTTTTAACATCATAAAAAAGTTGGTAAATAACGGCGAAATATCGGCCGAACGTATTAACCAATCCTTTGAACGGATTATGACAATGAAAATGAAAATGGCTGTGAGATAACTCAGCAGCCATTTTCGATTTTAAAAAAGGAACACACAGAGTGGAGCATTTGTAATTTAAATCAACTTTAATCCTTTCATGTAATTGGCATTATCTGCTGCACTTTTTAGTGGTGTAGTACCTGCATAGCGTTCCTGTTCAACTATGTAATATTTAATGCCGTTTTCGCCTGCTGCTTTTAGCAGGCTTGCAAAATCAATACTTCCTTCGCCTAATGTACAAGAGTTGTTATCGTCT
>JAYUTQ010000049.1:0-2057 GCA_043755055.1 Chitinophagaceae bacterium
CCTTTCCTTTGCCAAAGCTTAATAATAAGTTCATATTGGCTTTTAGGTTTCAAAAGCAATGTATATTTTCGCTAATGGTTTTATTTACTAAAATGCTACAAATAAAAGAATGAGTAAAGCAAATATTCCACAATTTATCCTTGAGGAAAAATTGACACAGGAGCAAAAAGGTTATTTTGATAAAAACGGGGTCATCCTGTTCAAACATTTTTTACCAATAGATGTGGTGAACCTTTTTAAGAGTGAAGTAAAGCGGATTGGCGAAAAGTTGATAGCTGAAGGTGTAGAAAAAGTGAACGGCATTCCATTAAAATTTGGTAAAGATTTAGATGGATCGAAGATGATACAACGGTTCTGCTTTACCAACCAATACAGCGATGCACTGAACCAACTGCTGCACGACCCACGCCTGCAGGCACTTACAGAATTGCTACACCCGTACGAAGGCCGCGTCAGCGAAAACGAAAAAGATGGTTTGGTAACCAATAGTTATGTAAATGCACCGGGCAGTAAATTTACCCATATGGGCTGGCATACCGATAGCCCGAGGGATTTATTTTTGGGCCAAAAAATAATGCCGATGTTGAATATTGGCATCCATTTGGATGATTGTGCTTACGATGATGGCGGACTTCGGGTGCTGCCGGGTACACACAAACAGGGCTTTTTTAAACTGATGTTTGGTAAAAAATATTTTATCGATCATAAAGAGGACCCACGGGAAGTTGGTTTTGATATAGAAGCAGGCGACCTTACTGTACACGATGGCCGTATTTGGCACCGGGCACATGCCTCGCCGCATGAAGGCGAACGCAGCCGCCGCCGTGTAATGTATGTGCCGCTGATAACCGGCAAGTACAAGCCAAAAGACAAAAACAGTAAGACGCCATTTTATCACCGTCTTGCCAATAAAGTTCATAATTAATTTCTCGGGGAAGCATGGCTTCCCCGATTTTTTTAGATTATTTCAGGAGCTTCAATACTATGATCTTTAGTTTTAAAAATCATAGTATCGGTAGGTGTACGGATTGGATTCGAGTTGCTCCCAGTCTCCTAAAGGGGAGATTTGGGTGTGATGTTTAAATTCTGTAAATCCTTTAATTCTGGTTTTGGAGCTAATCACAAATCACAAATCATAAATCATAAATCGGATATGTCTTACGCATTAATAACCGGTGCCAGCAAGGGTATTGGCAAGGCCATTGCTACATCATTAGCCAAAAAAAATTGTGATCTTATTTTGGTTGCCCGTTCTAAGGATTTACTGGAACAGCTTGCTGCTGAACTAAAGGAACAATACAAAATAAAGGTTGAAACCCTAACTATAGACCTATGCCTGCCCGACGCGGCTGACCAGATTTTGGAATGGTGCCGGCTACAGCATTTTACCATTAATATACTAATAAACAATGCTGGTTACGGCCTTGCCGGTGTTTTTGAAAACCACGATTGGCCAAGGCATAAAGACCTGATGACGGTAAATATGAATATGCCGGTGCAGATGATTCATACTTTTTTACCCATGCTAAGGCAGCAGCAGCAGAGCTATATTTTAAACATTGTAAGTACCACGGCTTATCAGGCATTGCCCAAGCTTGCTCTGTATGCAGCTTGCAAATCTTTTTTACTCAGTTTTAGCCGTGCCTTGCAGTTTGAGCTAAAAGATACCAATGTGTCTGTAACTGCAGTAAGCCCGGGCAGTACCGATACCAACTTTGTAACAAGTGCCGAAATGGGCCCAAAAGCTGCAAAAAACGCAGCTAAATTTAACATGACAGCCGAAGCCGTGGCCGAGTTGGCGGTTAACGCCATGTTTGCCAAAAAGGTGGAAACCATAACCGGATTTACCAATAAACTCGCTGCTTTTATGACAAGGTTGTTACCCAAAAGATTTATTGAGAAAACGGCAGCGGGTTTTTATGATTAAAGGTTATTTCAAAATGCATAAAATAAGATAGCAAATCACTAGCGTCCTAAAGACGAAATTATTAGTTCTTTGAAGATATTGCTATTAAAGCGTTTCAAGCGATTTCTGTGTTCAAACGATTTGAATTTTT
>JAYUTQ010000050.1:0-2057 GCA_043755055.1 Chitinophagaceae bacterium
CACATGACCGAAATGGAAAATATGAAAGGCGCAGATTTTGATAAAGCATTTGTAACCATGATGGTAGACGATCACCAAAAAGATATAGCGGCGTTTAAAGCAGCCGCAGCCGGCAATGAAAATGAAAATGTAAAAAAGTTTGCGGCCAACACTTTACCAACTTTACAAATGCATTTAACCAGAGTTAAAGCCATTAAAAATAAGATGAAGTAAACACCATCGGTTTGGTTTTTCTAAGAAAGGGTTGGGCAATATGCCTGACCCTTTTTTATTACAAAAACAAAGGCCCCCATTCTTTCGAACGGAGGCCTACCTACTAACCCATCAAAAACCAACACTCAACCACACTTATTTCTCGTTCCTAAACACCACCACATTATCAAACACATCTACCAGCACGGGTTTGGTTTTATCTATGTCTCCAGCTAAGATTCTTTTGCTCAGTTTGTTAACGATCTCCTTTTGTATCAACCGTTTTAAGGGCCTGGCGCCAAATTGCGGGTCGTAACCGTTCTCCGCCAAAAAGTCGAGGGCATATTCGCTGAACTCCAACTGTATGCCATTGGTCGCAACCAGGTTTTTTAACTGGTTCAACTGTATGGTGATGATGCCCTTTATTTCCTTCTTCATCAGCGGCTGAAACATGATGATTTCATCCACCCTGTTTAAAAATTCCGGCCGAATTGTTTCCCTTAGTAACACTGTTACTTCAGCTTTTGTTTTTGATACTACTTCTTCAATATTTTTTTCGGTAACATCTTCAAAATTGGCCTGAATAATATGGCTACCGATATTGCTCGTCATAATAATTATGGTGTTTTTAAAATTCACCACCCGGCCTTTATTATCGGTTAAGCGACCATCATCCAGCACCTGCAGCATAATGTTCCAAACATCGGGATGGGCTTTTTCAATTTCATCTAACAGCACCACGCTGTAAGGCTTGCGGCGAACGGCTTCTGTTAATTGGCCACCTTCATCGTAACCCACATAGCCCGGAGGTGCACCAACCAAACGGCTCACCGTATGCTTTTCCTGGTATTCGCTCATGTCTATCCGGGTCATCATGTTTTCATCATCGAAGAGGTAGTCGGCCAAAGCCTTTGCCAGCTCTGTTTTACCCACACCTGTTGTACCTAAGAAGATAAACGAACCAATTGGTTTTTTCGGATCCTGCAAGCCTGCACGGCTGCGGCGAATGGCATCTGCCACCGCTTCAATTGCTTCCTCCTGCCCTACCACTCGTTTGTGCAATTCGTCCTCCAGGTTCAGCAGTTTTTCCCTTTCGCTTTGCAGCATACGGCTTACGGGTATGCCGGTGGCTTTGGCTACAGCATCAGCTATATCCTCTGCATCCACTTCTTCTTTTACCAGCCTTTTGCTATCGGCATATTCGTTTAATTCTGTGGTGGCTGCTGCTATCAGCTCTTCTTCCTGCTTTACTTTACCGTAGCGTATCTCAGCCACTTTTGCATAGTCGCCTTCACGTTCGGCTTTTTCGGCATCCAGTTTAAGGCCCTCAATATTTGCCTTGGCAGCCTGTATTTTTTCTACAATTTCTTTCTCCTGTTTCCACTTGGCTTTTAGCGTATCTCTTTCTACGCTGAGCAGCGAAATGTCTTTACCCAGTTGCTTCAATTTGTCTTCGTCATTCTCTCTTTTAATCGCTTCTCTTTCTATCTCCAACTGGCGGATTTGCCTATCCAGCTTGTCCAGCTCTTCGGGCATGCTGTTCATCTCAAGCCGAAGCCGGGCGGCACTTTCGTCTATCAGATCAATGGCTTTATCGGGTAAAAAACGATCGGTGATATAGCGGTGGCTCAACTCCACAGCAGCAATAATTGCTTCATCTTTAATGCGTACATGGTGGTGCGTTTCGTACTTATCTTTAATGCCACGAAGAATAGAAACCGCGTCTTCCACACTCGGCTCATCGATGAGTACTTTTTGAAAACGGCGTTCCAGCGCCTTGTCTTTTTCAAAGAATTTCTGGTACTCATTTAATGTGGTGGCACCAATGGCCCTTAGTTCGCCACGGGCCAGTGCCGGCTTTAAAA
>JAYUTQ010000051.1:0-4516 GCA_043755055.1 Chitinophagaceae bacterium
GCTTTTGTTTGTTAACTTGTACTTTTATATCTTTAATCAGCAGCGGTTCCGGGCGGACACAGCAACATTTCCAGCCCTGCAAGCAAGCCCTGCCCGTTGTATGCAACCCTATTTCAAAATTCCGCTCACCTTCAAGTGACAGAACATTCAAGGCAAAGTCTCTAACAGGCCCACCACACATTGCAGCACATTTGCAAGGCACACAAAACCCACAGCACAAAAGCCAACCTTGCAAAAGAGCTGCAATTGCCAACACACAGTTAACATCATTATATTTTATAAAAACAAATAATTAGCGCATAATAATGTAAGTATTAACTACAATTGTATAATATTTTATGAAGAATGGTTCTATACCTTTATATAGCATTATAGAATAAATTTTTGTTTGCAGTCTTATATAGAAATTATTTATCAAAAAATACGACACTTACCGAAATCGTTTAAAACACTTTCGCTTTTACCAGATTTTAAATTTAATGTACTTTAAATTTTGAAAAATAAAACATCACTTATGAAAATAATACTAACTGCCTGTCTTGCAATTTTACTGACTGCAGCAAGCTGCAAAAAAAACAACAATAACTCTGCAACCGACCAACTACCTCCCATTACCCAAACCGGAGCTAACACTTTTGGCTGCCTTATTAATGGTAACGTATGGCTACCTAAAGGTTATGATGGTAATTTTTTAAACTCAAGAATTACCGTAGACCCAAGTTATGCAGATGGAGATTTAACTGTAAGGGTTTACAGAATTGACAATGGTATAAAGGTTAGAATGTCTTTGACATCAGATTCAATCAAAACAATTGGCATTTATCAAATAGGAACAATTTCTAGAACCAAATTTGTGTTACAAAAAAATAATGTGGACAATAGTACTAACTATTGTGATGTTATTCAGCATACTAACGGAGGTCCAAACCCAAGTAATATTTCGGGGTTTATTAAAATCACGAGGTATGATTTAACTAATCGCATTTTTTCGGGAGAGTTTGAAATAACATTTAATAATACGAATTGCGGCTTTGGCGAACCTGTACGTATTACACAAGGTCGCTTTGATTACAGATTATAACACCCTATTACTTACAAACAAAATTTAACAAACAATGAAAAAATTCTTCTTCATTGTGCTTATTCTTATAAGCACTAGCCACAGCTTTGCCCAGGTAGATAACTACCGTGCCGATTTAGATTTTCTTTTTGGCGCATTGGATAGAACAAAACCCACCACAGGCTACCTTGCCCCTTATGGTATTGATGCTATTGACAAAGATGATTTTAATGGCATACTTGCAGATAGCAATACCGTTAACAGTTTAGATTTATTCCGGTTTATTTATGCAGATTTACTTACTGCCAAATTTAACCCTGCAGCTATAACATTACCTACGGTAGAAGTATTAAACCAAACTTTACAGTTGGCTAATGTAAACGACCTTTCTATATTCTATGCCAATTACAATGAAATTAGGGAAGATGCTTTACAGCAAAATTTACTGCGGTATGTAAACGGCAGATTGTATGATCCTATGGTTGAGAGTAAAGACGGCCAAAACATAATAACACCCAGTGCTTACACAAGCAAAAAGTTATTTGTCGTAAGCCCGATAACACAGGCTTATACTAACACAGTTACTTTTAGATATAACCCTGCGCTTTTTTTGAATAACACAACAGCAACCGTACAAAATATCTGGATAAACTTTGGTTATGGCTACACCCTAATGGCTGCCAATACCGACTACAGTAATACATACACCGATAGCACAGGCTACCACCGCATTGCTATAAAAGCCCAAATGAGCAATGGAGATATTGTAGAAACATACACGGCTGTAATGGTGCAGGTAACTAATACAACCAACTTTTACACTCCCGCTGATTTAGCAAATCCCAGTTTTGTAATACAAGCAGATGGCAACCAAAGTGGTTGCAGGGTTTACATACGGCGAAGTGTAGCTACCCCGGGTAGCCAAATATTACGGCCATTTATTGTAGCCGAAGGATTAGACTTACATGACGGTGCACCTGCGATTGATAAAACAAATTATAATGTGAATGATTTGATTGACGAATGGGATGAGATCCGTTTTAACAACAGTACTATAAATTTCAATTTCGATGACATCGGCCATTACGATTTAATATTTATAGATTGGAACGATGGAGTAGATGATATACGCCGCAATGCACTAACCATGGAAATGGTTATAAACACCATTAACAGTATGAAAACCGGAACCGAGCAAAACGTGGTAATGGGTATTAGTATGGGCGGCCTTGTGGCAAGATATTGTCTGGCAGATATGACAAAAAACAACCGGCCTTCACAAACACGCTTACTTATAACGCACGATAGCCCACATCAAGGAGCTTATGTGCCGCTATCTTTTCAGCATATGGTAACAGGTTTGCAAAACAAAACTATACTTGGTATGCGTATAGGAGGTTTGGGTAGTTTTATTGATCAGGGTGTAGCATTACTAAATAGTCCGGCCGCACAGCAGCAGTTAATAATGACAAGTGCCGATGAAAACGGCACTATTCACTACAACAGTTTTTTAAATGATATTTACAACCCAATGGTGAATTTTACTTCTAATGACCCAATACCACTATACGATTTTGTTGCAACAAGTATGGGCAGCCAATGTGGTATTGGCAGCATACCTATTGGAAGCACATTAGTAAGTGGCGAGGGAGTGGGTAGCATTGGCGGTGCTTTGGCAGTATTAACCGGTGGCATTTTTTCCCGGTTTAAATTAAAAATAAACCTGGTTGCAAAAGGTTTGCAAGGCAATAATCAGGGCAACGAAATTTTATACTTTAGATGGCGTAGAGAAAGTAGTATGTTTTTTGGTGTTGTAAATACTTCAAAAACATTTATTGAATTACATCGTGCCGAACCAACAGGCTTAGCCAATCCTATCGCCTGGGAAAGTGTACCTGCCGGTATCGAAAATTTAAGATTTACCAACGCAACTATTTATGCAGGTGGTTGGAGTGTATTATCTCTGGGCTTTTTTGGCTACGATTACAGGTTTCAAGTCGGCGATCGCTTTTCCTTCGTACCCGTAATTAGTGCTTTAGATGTAACTAATCCAACGGCATTTAACAACACTACTATTTTTAATTTTGTAGCAAACTTTAACACACCCGCTGGCACTTTTATACCACAAAGAATTATTGCACAAGAACGGTTTTTAGGTTCTTCGGGTTTCGAGTTTAATCAACCTCATACCGATTTTACATCTCGTAATGCAAGGTTTATTTTTAACGAGATGCAGAATATTGTGCAGCCTGTTACCTGCGAAGATCAATGCACTTCGCCGGAAATAAATGGGCCATCAGAAATTTGTAGTTCGGGCTCGTATTCCATAAATTTACCTGCTGGCTCTACCATTACATGGAGTATCAGTCCAAATCCAAATAGCTTCGTAACAGCTTTTGCCAGTGGTAATACGTTAACTTTAACTCAACAAGCAGTTAGTAACCCACTAATAGGCAATAGTGGTGAGGTAACCATTACAGTAAATTATACTTCAGTTTGCGGTAACGGGACATTTAGCAAAACCGTTTTTGTAGGTGTAAGAACGCCCAGTATGGATATCACAGGTCTTTGTGGAGGTGGTTTTGAAGCAATTGCTAACCCAACTCTTTATGGGCAAATATACAATTGGTATGTTGATGGAGTTCTACAAGATCACCATGGATATAAAATCCGTAATTTAAATACCACCAATCCGTATCCTGTTCTTGGTTTACAAATAGTAACAAACTGCGGCACATCACAAGTGCATTATCGAAATGCGTATTGTGGTGGTTTTGCCCGTCCAGTCGAAAATTTTAAAGTATCGCCTGTGCCTGCTAACAATAATATAACCATTACTGCAATTGATGATTTTAGCTTTAGCGCAATAAAAATCACCGACAAAATGGGAAATATCAAAAAACAATGGATATTACCTAAAAACACAAAAACTACAAGCTTAAACATTGCAGATTTATCAACAGACATTTATTACATTCAGGTTTTCAACGGTACAGAATGGATAGGTAAATCCATTAGCATACAACAATAATCTTCTACTACAAGGGCAGCAATTTTGCTGCCCTTTTTAAATACAGCCAGCAGCCAAAAAATTCAAAGTATTAAGTCGGGTTAACTTGCCAGCACATAAACCTCGTAATTACTTTAACAAAGCCCTAAGTTAATTACCACTTTGAGGTATTGCATTTAATTTTTTTCCAAGATATATTTATAGTTGTAAAAATTTAATCACCCAAAAATTTACCACTATGCCAAGTACATCCGAAACAGGCCACGCCAAAAATGTAGCCAACTTTGAAGATTTAATTTCCTTCTGCAATGGTTACGGCGCATCCTACAATCCCTCAAAGGAAGCTTTAAAAATAGCTAACCTGCAAACCCAATTAACAGCATCACAAAACGTATTGAAAGATGTAAAGACAACGCAAACTGCATTTAATAATGCAACCAATACAC
>JAYUTQ010000052.1:0-10583 GCA_043755055.1 Chitinophagaceae bacterium
CGGGCAGTGCGAGGGGCTGCCCGTTTAACGTGTATAAAAACGCATATAGATATGACTAATAATTTTCGACTGACTCATGATGTTTTAGATGTAACTTAATGCTTTTAATCCCTTGTTTTCCACTTTGCCTTAAATTTTTAACCTCTATAGTTAGTAGTTTTTTATTGGGTAACTGAATAACAGCATGCTTCACAAGCGGGTAGCCAAACACATAATCACCCCCCGCAGGATTCATGGGATACATTCCTAAACTACTCCATATGTACCAGGCACTCATTTGTCCGCAATCATCGTTGCCACTAAGTCCGTCGGGCCCTGATTTATAAATGCTATCGGCAACCACTTTAAGCCATTTAGCAGCCTTCTCAGGATGGCCAAGTGCAGTGTACATGTAAATAATGTGATGGCTCGGTTCGTTGCCATGGGCATATTGCCCTATTAAACCACTTACATCAGCCGACACATTGGGCCCATGTAGTTCGGATGGTGCTGTAAACAACTCATCTAGTTTAGCCACCAGTTTTTCTTTTCCGCCATACAATGCTGCAAGGCCCTGTACATTATGGGGCACAAAAAAACTATGCTGCCACGCTGTGCCTTCTACATATTGCCCATCAAAACCATGTTCTGAAAGTAGTGGATCAAAAGGCTCCATGAATTGGCCAAGGCTATCTTTTGCTCTCATAAAGCCAGTGCTTTTATCGAACAATTGTTTGTAGCTCATGGCCCTGTTGCTGAATAATTTATAATCTTCCATCTTACCTAGTTTTTTTGCCACCTGCGCTATACACCAGTCATCATATGCATATTCAAGTGTAATAGTTACGCTCCATCCATGTTTATCTTGAGGCAGGTAGCCATACTGTATGTATTCCGGCGTACCCCTTTGATTTTGAAAGGCACTTTTCCGCATGGCAGCGTAAGCGGTATAGTAATTAAACCCTTTAATATTTTTGAGTATGGCATCGGCAATGATGGGAATACTGTGATAGCCAGTCATTGTATTGGCCTCCCATGTACTTAGGTCCCAAACTGGTAACAGGCCATTATCTTTATACAACTGTAGCATACTGTTTATCATATCGGGCAGCCGCTTCGGTTGGGTAATGGTAAACAAAGGATTCAAAGCCCTGAATACATCCCACTGTGAAAAAACCGTGTATTTATTTTTTCCATTTCTAAAAAATAATTTTTTATTGTCATGTGTCTGGTACGCTCCATCTGCATCGCTACTTACCAAAGGTGCCAGGCAAGTATGATACAATGCTGTATAAAAGCGTGTGGCCAACTCTTTATTGGTGTTTTCGATTTTAATTTTTGCCAGTTCTGCTTCCCACAAATCCGTAGCATGTGCATTGATGCTTTCAAAACTTTGACGGGCTGTTTTTTGTACTTCCATCAGTGCCTTCGCTTCACTAACACTACTTAAAGAAACCTGCACCAGCAGCGGGTTTAAAGTAGTAAACTGAAGTGCAATTTTAACCTGACTTCCAAGAGCATTGTTTTTACTATGAGTGGAATCATCAATAAATAAATAATTTTTTACCGGTGCAGAAAACCTAGCTGCGAAGTACACTTTTTGTCCTTTTGCCCAGCCGGTACTGTAGCGATAACCAACAAGTGTATATGGATCTTTAAGTGTAAGGTTGCCAGCTACACTTTTATCCCAATTGATAGCAAAACCCATATCAAACCTTAACCAGCCGGTTGGGCTTGGAAAGGTGTACCTGTGAAAACCGGTACGTTCAGCCGCCGTTAATTCACACTGTATGCCATTGTTTAGCTTAACATTATAATAGCCGGGCTTTGCAGTTTCATTTTCATGAGAAAAAGGAATTTTGATTTTCGCCTGTCTTACTTCGTTAGTGTCGGATAAAGGCAAAACTGAAATATCGCACCAATCGCCAATACCTGTACCACTTAAATGAGTATGACTAAATCCTGCAATATGTTTACTGCTGTAATGGTATCCGCCACACCAATCCCAACCTTCGTCACCATTATCCGGGCTAAGCTGTACCATACCAAAAGGCACCACAGCGCCGGGATACACATGACCATGTCCGCCTGTACCTAAAAAGGGATCAACGAATCGGGTAAGTTTTTGGGCTTTTACTAAAAATATACCACATGCAGAAAGGCACAGTAATAGTTTTTTCATGGAGGAAATACGTATGAAACGATTTAAAAAAAACAATGCCCGGTCTTCAATTATTACATCTGAAACCGGGCATTGATACTTGGATTAAAAGAGATTTTATTATAATAGACAGCTACCTATTTTATGTAAGGATATTGGCCTGTAAACCATGAAGGAACATCCTTTAAGCCTTCGTAAAAAAAGAAGCACTCACCTTTGAAACCATTTGTACGATTGGTTTGTACCATTTGCGAAAGAAACACACCGGGAGCTGTGTAGGTTCCGGACTTTAAAAGTACACCCGGGTAAAATGGCACCGACGGATTTTTATAATATGTTTTTTGCTGGGCTATAGTAGCGTTATATGCGCCAATATCATACCTATAGCATTGTGGTATTACAGCATCTACCCAACTGCTGTCTACCCATGTAGGCCAGTCCTGCAAATATTCATTAAGACCAAAAGGATAAGGGCTTGGTGACATAGTAAACTGTACAGCCGGTTTTAAAGTTTTTACCTCGGTACGCAGCAGCTTTACAAATGCATTTAATTTTTTTGCCCTCCAGCTAATCCATCCTGCATCAGAGAAAGATGCCGGTGGCGATGCCCCTCCGTTTTCTGATTTGTAAAGGTTCACTGTATATGTATCGTAGCCCCCGGTTGTGGGCATTGCCGGCAGCCTGTCGTCACCCTGCACACCATCCACATTGTAATTTGTAATTACTTCTTTAAAAAGATCTATCATAAACTGTTGTACTTCTGGATGGATGCCATTTAACCAGTCGAACCCATTTTTAACTGTTAAAGCCCCGCTGGCATCTCTTGCAGCCCAGGCTGGCTTTGCAGCCACAATAGGTCCGCCACTTGCTGAAAAGGAAGAAGAAAAACCATATTCAAACCAGGCATGAACTTTTATTTTAGCTGCATGTGCCTCTTGTATCACTTCTTGTAATGGGTCGCGGCCGGCAAAGGTTTCAAGAATCGGTCTGCCAATTAAATTATTCATCACTGCACTGGGATACATGGTTCTGGCATTGTTATATACCACCACAAAAATATTATTGATACCTGCATTCTTACAATTGGTCACCATCTCTTGTATGTTAGCACGGGAATTTAATGCCGTACTGGCGGCGGTTGTTACCCATACACCTCGCAATGCGTTGGTGTCCCACACAGGGGGGGCAGGAGTAACAACTCCCGGATTGTAAGTAACGATGGTTCTTTTTTTGCAAGATGCCATCAATGATAACAGAAGGGTAAGGCAAAGCAGACCTTTAAAATAGTTAGGCATAATCAGTTTGGCAAACGACATAAATAATTATTTTATTAAAAAAACAAACTTAATAAATCTTTTTATAAATTGCATAAAATTTTCCGTCTTTTTAAAATTGTTAGGAGAAAGTGCAGTGAGAATTGTTTTAAAGAATTAAACCAAAAAGGATGTAATTATCCTCTAAAGTGTCGCTGCGTTTTTTTTGTTGGCAATACACAATCAGTTTTTTCATTACAGTCAAAAATTAAACCCCTCAACAATTTATGCCGATTGCTGAAGCCAAGAAAAAAAATCCTGCCGTTTGGATACCTACAACATGGTTCGCCATGGGTTTGCCCAATTTGGTTTTAGGTGGAACTGTCGTTTCACTAATGTATAAAAACATGGGTTTCTCAGATACCCAAATTGCCTTTTGGACGGGTATCATCATTTTGCCCTGGAGTTTTAAGCCTATTTGGGGCCCATTTATGGAGCTCTACAAAACCAAAAAATTTTATATCTACACCTCTCAAATTATTTGTGGGTTACTGTTTGGATTGTCGGTGTTTTCAATGTTTACTAATCATTTTTTTAATATTTCGGTAGTGTTGTTTTTGTTGACAGCCTTTTTTGGTGCTACACAAGATATTGCGGCAGATGGTTTGTATTTGCAAGAACTTGAGCCAAAGCTACAAGCCCGTTACGTAGGCTGGCAAGGAACATTTTACAATTTTGCCAAATTATTTTCTAATGGGGGAATGATCTTTTTAGCAGGCATATTAATACCATTAATGGGTAATACAAATGCCTGGGCAATTGTAATGGGTGTTTATGCTGCTGTAATGCTATTACTAGGATTGTACAATAAAAAAAACTTACCATCAACTGCCAATCAAACAACCGTTGCCAATGCAGCAGATGTGTGGCTAACATTGAAAGATGTGATGGTAAGTTTCTTTCAAAAAAAATACATTGTCTATGGTATTTTATTCATCATGTTGTATCGTTTTGCCGAAGGGCAGGCAATTAAAATAATGCCCTTGTTTTTTAAAGCAGATAGAGCTGCTGGAGGATTGGGATTGCAAGAATCTACACTAGGTATGCTTACCGGAATTTTTGGAACCATAGCATTTGTTTTGGGGTCATTGGCTGCGGGATATTTTGTATCAAATAAAGGTTTAAATCGCCGAACTTTATTACTGTTATGTGCTTGCTTTAATTTGCCTTTTGCTTCTTATGCATACTTAGCTATTACACAAACCGAAAATCTCTGGCTTATTGGAAGCGCTGTAGCTATTGAACATTTTGGCTATGGCTTCGGATTTATTGGCATCATTATTTTTATTATGCAACAAATTGCTCCGGGAAAATACCAAATGGCACACTATGCTTTTGGTAGCTCCTTAACCTATTTAGGCTATACAGTTGCCTCTATGGTAAGTGGTGTAGTGAGTGATCATTTAGGCTATAAAGATTTTTTTATTTGGGTGTTGATAGCAACCATTCCGGCATTTTTAATTACATGGCTGGTGCCGTTAAAACCTTATGAGGCAGCCGATTCAACTAACAAAGTTTAAATGATACCAAAAACAAAGAACTATTATTGCCTTGTGGCTTGCTTGTTTTTAATAAACGTTTTTGTACATGCCCAAACTACAAGTTATGATAGTAGTTATGAAACTACTTATTACAACCAAAAAGTAACCTTATTTAATTTATTACCTGATACAAAAAACGAAATCATTTTTCTTGGCAACAGCATTACGGATATTGGAGAATGGGCAGAAATATGGAATAACCGTCATGTGAAAAACAGGGGCATTAGCGGTGATAATACTTTTGGCATACTGGCAAGGCTTGATGAAATTATTGCATCAAAACCTAACAAGGTTTTTATAATGATTGGCATTAATGATATAGCAAGAAATATTCCGGATGTTGTTATCGTATCTAATTATAAAAAAATCATACAACAGATTATGTTGGGTTCGCCAAAGACAACAATTATCGTTCAGAGTATTTTGCCAACAAACAATTCTTTTACAGAATTCAAAAATCATCAAAACAAAGACCATTTTATACAGATCGTAAATGCGGCGATGATGAATTATTGCAGACAAAATAAGTTCAGCTTTGTGAATCTTTATCCAGAATTTTTAGACAGCAATGGAAGGCTGAGCACTGAGTTTACTAATGACGGCCTGCACCTCAATGGTTTTGGATATATGAAATGGAAAGCCATTTTACTACAAAAAAAACTAATGAAATAAGATGCTGATAACCGGAACTTTTATTGACGAAATCAGTCATGATATTCCCCATCAAAACTGGGGATCTGCTGAATGGGAACTGGATTTCCAGCACATGAAACGGACTGGTATAGATACAGTAATTCTGATTCGTAGCGGTTACAGGCGTTTCCTCACCTACCCTTCAGCATACCTTATACAAAAACATGGCTGCTATACGCCAACTGTTGATTTAGTAGAATTGTTTCTTACACTTGCGGACAAATATGATATGCAGTTTTATTTTGGTTTGTATGATAGTGGCATTTATTGGGATACCGGAAACCTGAGCCACGAAATAGACGATAACCGATTTGTGATTGACGAAGTGTGGAAACAATATGGCCATCACCCATCGTTTAGAGGCTGGTACCTGAGCATGGAAATAAGCAGGAAAACCAAAGGCGCCATCGAAGCCTTTCGTACGCTGGGCCAGCAATGCAGGCAAATAAGTAATAACCTGCCTACCTTAATTTCCCCGTGGATAGATGGTAAAAAAGCGGTGATGGCGGCAAGCAATATCATTACCAAAGATCAGGCTGTATCGTTACAGGAACACGAAAGCGAATGGAACGAAATATTTGATGGCGTAAAGGGAGCAGTTACTACGGTTGCCTTTCAGGACGGGCATATTGATTACCACGAACTGGAAGATTTTTTTACCATTAATAAAAAGCTGGCTGATAAATATGGAATGAAATGCTGGACCAATGCTGAAAGTTTTGACCGGGATATGCCAATTAAATTTCTTCCGATAAAATTTGACAAACTACAATTGAAATTAGAAGCTGCCGGAAGAGCAGGCTACGATAAAGCCATCACATTTGAATTCTCACATTTTATGAGCCCACAGTCTATGTATCCATCGGCTCATCATATACATAACAGATATTTAGCATATAAAAATAATCATCCCAATGCGCAATATTAACCTCCTGCTTATATTGACTTTGCACAGCATTTCTTGCGTTGCGCAAAATGAACAATCAGAACCCATACGCGGTACCTGGATTACGAACGTTGCCAGTGATGTATTGAAATCAAAAGCCAACATACGTAAGGCTGTACAGCAATGTAAAGACAACGGGCTCAACCACATTTTTGTGGTGGTATGGAATGGCGGTGTAACCATGTACCCAAGCCGTGTAGTAAAAAAATATACCGGTATTGCACAATCAAAAGTGTATAAAGGACGTGACCCCATAAAAGAAATTATAGAAGAAGGGCACAAGGCAGGTATTAAAGTACATGCATGGTTCGAGTTTGGATTCTCGTATGGTTACAAAGACACCAATTCTGTATGGCTAAAAAGATATCCTTCGTGGGCCGGCAGAAATAATAAGAAAGAATTATTGCAAAAAAATGGGTTTTACTGGTGGAGTAGTATTAACCCTGAGGTACAAAAATTCATGAAAGAACTTGTTAGCGAAGTAGTAAAAAAATACAACGTAGATGGTGTACAAGGTGACGACCGCTTGCCAGCCATGCCTGCTGAAGGCGGCTACGATAATGCCACAATAAAACTTTACAAAACCCAGCATGGAGGCGCTCTACCACCCAAAAATTCCAAAGATTCTTTATGGCTTCAGTGGAAGGCAGATCAGTTAAGTGCCTTTGGAAAATCGCTTTATAAAAAGGTAAAAGATATCAAGCCGGAATGTACCGTATCATGGGCTCCAAGCATTTACCCCTGGAGTAAAGAACAGTACCTGCAAGACTGGCCCAAATGGCTTGAGGGCGGTTATGCAGATTACATCATTCCGCAACTATACCGGTACAAACCGGAAGCGTATGAAACGATCTTAAAAGAACTACAAGGGCAGGTACCAGATAGATTTAAAAACCGCGTATTTCCCGGCATTCTTACATCGTTGGGAGACGGTTACCAAAGCACCCGGGAAATGACAGATAAAATGATACAACTAAACCGTAATTACGGTTTTAATGGAGAAGTCTTCTTCTATTTCGAAACCTTGAACCGCCTGAAAGGAGGCATTTACAACAATAATAATTAAGCCTTAATAACTTTACAAAAACCTTTCGTACAACTTCTCGTATTGCGGCACCACGTTGTGGATATCGAACTTTAATGCCTGCTCATATGCCGCATTTTTAAATTGGTTGAGACGCTCATTATCTTTTAAAATATCGATAGCAAAATTACCCATGGCTTCCACATCGCCTACATTGGCCATATAGCCGGTTACGCCGTGGATATTTATTTCCGGCAAACCACCTGCATTGGTACTTACTACCGGCACATGGGCGGCCATGGCTTCTAAGGCACTCAATCCAAAACTTTCGTAATCGGAGGTAAGTAAAAATAAATCGCTGATGACTAGTATCTCTTCCATCTGCTCCTGTTTGCCTACAAAACGCACAGTTTCGCAAATTCCCAATTCCCTGCAAAGCTCTTCAGCAGCGGGCCTTTCGGGGCCATCGCCTACCATCATTAGTACACTTGGTATTGTCTTGTTTACTTTGGCAAAAATTCGGATTACATCTTCTACCCGCTTAATTTTTCTAAAGTTACTGGCATGTATCAGTACCCGTTCGCCATTGGGTGCCAATGCCTTGCGAAATGCATCTATAGGCTTTTTTGAAAAGCGGCTCACATCTACAAAATTGTAAATAACATCTATTTCCTTTTTAATATCAAAATAGCGATAAGTTTCATCACGAAGATTGTTTGATACGGCTGTAATGCCATCACTTTCGTTGATGCTGAATGTAACTACAGGTTCGTAGGTTTTGTCTTTACCCACCAATGTAATATCGGTACCGTGTAATGTGGTAATTACCGGTATGGTTCTGCCTTCGTTTTTTTCCAGAATTTTTTTAGCTAAATAGGCAGCGGAGGCATGAGGTATGGCGTAATGTACATGTAGCAAATCCAGATTTTGGTTTATCGCCACATCTACCATGGTACTTGCAAGGGCCACTTCGTAAGGCGGATAATCGAACAAAGGATAAGTAGGAACCCGAACTTCATGATAAAAGATATTGGCACTAAAAGCACTTAACCTTACCGGCTGCTGATAGGTAATAAAATGAACCTGATGGCCTTTACCTGCAAGGGCTTTACCTAGTTCGGTAGCTAAAACACCACTTCCGCCAAAGGTTGGGTAACAAACAATTCCTATTCTCATATAACTAAATGTAATGGTTAGCGAAGTAACGATTTATTCAGCAGCATTGTTCAGTTGGCAGTTGGGCGGCGGAATGGTATGCTATTTCTTTACAATTTCTGGCTTTCAAAATTATTTTTACAAAATGCCAACTACTTAAGTGCCAACTAAATAATATAATCTGTTGCTATGTAGCCCGAATCATTATTTTTGATCCAACAATCAGTGTATTTATGAGAAAGTTTGCAATCATCACCTCTTTAATAGTTGTAGTTATCGTTACCATTTTGTTTTGGTGGCGGTTTTATTTTGTGTTCGGCGAAGGCGTAAAGTCGGGTGAACTGAACTATGTGGTAAAAAAAGGCTACTTGTTTAAAACATGGGAAGCCAAAATGATACAAAGAGGTAACAAGGAATTAATGCAGAGCAATGAGTTTGTTTTTAGCGTAGCCAACGATTCGGTGGCTCATATACTGGAGCAAAACAGTGGCAAATGTTTCGACCTGCATTATAAAGAATATCTTGGTGCGGTACCCTGGAGAGGCAATACCAAACACATTGTGGACCGTGTAGATAAAATAAAAGAACTGGTAGATTGTGGGGTTCGGTAGGTTAGTTTATTGGTAAAATGTACTTTTAAAATGACAAGATTCATATGGGCCATTTTAATTTTGGCCATAATTGCCTGTAATAATAATCGTTCAATAGACAAGGCAACCATTACAAAAGAGGTAGAACATATTACACCTACTAAAGACCAGCTTGAAAGGCGCCTCCGGTCGGAAGGTTATTGCAAATCCAGATACATACCGGTTTACCAAAACCCCAACGCACTTTTTGTGGAGGCTGAAGAGAAAGTAACCCTGAGAACAACAGACGAAGTTGTGGACAGGGCTATAGCCCTTTGCTATCTGGAACTTAAAAGCGAAGAGGCAGATACGAAAATGCTGACAGACTTCGAAAAAAGATACGATGTAATGGCAAAGCTGGCTATTGCTGAAAAGCTATTCGCATTAGCTACCAACCCTACCAAACAGCAAATGATAGACGCCAACTGGAGGGCTGAAAGTTTCCATGTAATGCTTTGGGCATTGGGCTATATTGATAATCTGGATTATCCCAACAAGGTTTGCATTGTAGCTGAAGATGTAAAACACTTGTTTTCAAAAACCGAAGCAGAATTTAGAACCAAAGCAAAACTGAGAACCAAAGCGGAAATACTGGATCAGGCAGACTTTATACTGAGGCTACATTGGGCTTGTGTAGAAGAAGACCAGCACCCCGTGGCAAGACCTTCGAAAGAAATGCTGGAGCTTGACAGAAGCGTAATTTATGAAAGGCATTATTCCTTAAACTGGTTAATCAATTACCTGAATCAGGACTGGGATGATGTTACAACCGATACCTGATTCTTTGCTACACCCCCAATAAAAATATTGCCGGCCGCTTATGCAATGCCGGAACCGCCGTTTTCCATTCTTCTATTTTTTTTGTGGCGATGAATTCTGTTGCACCTGTAATATCTACGGCAATGCAAAGCCTGGTGGCAGGCTTGCAACTTTGTAAAATTTCCTTCAAAAGGGCATCGTTTCTAAAAGGGGTTTCTATAAAAATCTGTGCCGTATTTTTTTTAATGGCGTCATCTTCTAACAATAATATTTGCTTCCTTCTTTCGGCTGCATCTATGGGTAAATAGCCATTAAAAGAAATACGGCACAGATTTTTATAGAAACCCCTTTTAGAAACGATGCCCTTTTGAAGGAAATTTTAC
>JAYUTQ010000053.1:0-4507 GCA_043755055.1 Chitinophagaceae bacterium
ATAATGATGGGGATTTTGTAGAGACGCCATGCTGGCGTCTTACTCTAACCAATAAATGAAATTTGACAACAATAGAAACCTTAGTAACCACAGAAACCACCCTTCCTGTAATGGAAGCCTTTTATACCATACAGGGTGAAGGATTTCATACAGGTAATGCCGCCTATTTTATACGCCTTGGCGGATGCGATGTGGGCTGTGTGTGGTGCGATGTAAAAGAAAGCTGGGATGCCAATGCCCACCCAAAATGGGCAATAGCAGATTTGGTAAAAGAAGTACAGAAAACACCCGCCCAAATAGTGGTGATAACCGGCGGCGAACCGCTGCTCCACAACCTCGACGAACTTACCAAAGCCTTACAGCAAGCGGGTTTGGAAACGAATATCGAAACTTCAGGCTCCTCGCCTATAAGTGGCAGCTGGGATTGGGTTTGCCTGAGCCCTAAAAAATTTAAAGCCCCGTTACCCGAGGTTTTGCCATGGGCAAACGAACTTAAAATTGTGGTTTTTAATAAAACAGATTTTGGCTGGGCCGAAACATATGCCACACAGGTAAGCCCCAATTGTAAGCTCTTTCTGCAACCCGAATGGGATAAACGAGAACTTATGACGCCGCAGATTGTTGAATACATTAAGGCACACCCAAAATGGCAAATGAGTTTACAGACGCATAAGTACATTGGAGTGCCATAATCGTTATTGGTTGATTGGCAATTAGTTGATTAGTGATAGAAACAAAAACAAAACATGGCATTCCAACACGACACCATTACGCCTTATAAAAATGACGCCGGTTCTAAAAAAGAACAGGTGGCGAAAATGTTTGATCAGATAGCGTTTCGCTACGATTTTTTAAACCGGTTTTTAAGTGCCGGCATAGATGTGGGCTGGCGTAAAAAAGCCATCCGCCAACTGAAGGAACTACAACCCAAAACTGTACTCGATGTAGCAACCGGTACAGCCGATGTAGCTCTGCTTACTTACCAGCTATTGAAGCCAGCAAAAATTATTGGCATAGATATTAGTGAAGGAATGCTGGATCTGGGGCGAAAAAAAATTGCTGCTAAACAATTGGACAGTGTTATAGAACTTCAAAGCGGCGATAGTGAGGCAATAAATTTTGGTGATGCTTCGTTTGACGCTATTACAGTGGCTTTCGGGGTTCGCAACTTTGCAAATCTGCAAAAGGGTCTGTCGGAGATGAAACGGGTACTGAAACCTGGTGGTAAAGCGGTGATACTGGAGTTTAGCAAACCTAAAATGCCGGGTATTCGTATTTTGTACAATCTTTACACCCGCATCGTAGCACCACAGGCCGGCCGTATGATTGCAAAAAATAAAGATGCTTACCAATACCTGAATGATAGTATAGAAGCATTTCCCGAAGGAAACGCTTTTATAAAAATCATGGAATCGGTGGGCTTTAACAATGTTCATCTTAAAACGCTGAGTTTCGGAATATGTACCATTTATTGCGGAAGCAAATAACCCTGCTGATTATAGGATGCTGTTTATGCGGAAGCATTTGGGCTCAGTTTGGCAAAGAAAAGCATCGTGAAAGCCACGACGAAAAGCCTTATTATTTTGGTATGACGCTTGGCTATGCTAATACTTATTTAGCACACGCTAAAACCCAACGTTTTTTAGACGATGACAGTGTACTCTCTGTAGAGCCAGGCTTTAGTCCATCATTTGCTTTGGGCTTGCTGGCCACATTACACCCCTTTGAAAGGTGGGAATTCAGGGCAAATCCTCAGTTAATATTGGGTATCAGCCGTTCGTTTCGCTACAACCTAAATCCTCCAAATGGTGGTGAGGAAAAAATAGAAAAAAGGAATGTGCAGTCCACTGTTATTTCCTTTCCCCTTTCGGTAAAATTTAACAGCGACCGCATTAATAATTTCAGGGTATATATGATGGGAGGCGGGCAGTTCGATCTTGACCTTGCAAGCAACGCTACTGCCCGTAATGCCGATGAATTATTGAAACTTAAAAAATTCGATTATGGCGTTCATTGCGGTATTGGTTTTAATCTCTTTCTGCCATTTGTAACAGTATCACCAGAGATAAAATTTGTATGGGGCATGTCGGATTTGCACAGCCGAAGCCCCAACCTTAAGTTCTCCAGTACACTTGATAAACTGCAATCGAGAATGATTATGTTTTCGTTGCATTTAGAGGAATAAAATTCCCATTAACCAGAAAAAGAAGAGTGATAAATTAATAATATTATGAAGTGTGTGTTGCATTGTGACTAATGTATTGAGGTAACACTTTTACATTTTTTACATTTTTTTACCCCAAAAACATACGGTTCGAAATTGGACGGCTATATTTATAGCCTTAAGCGGCGGACTTAAAGTAAAGCGGCCCCGTTTTTTCAAACAGGGCCGCTTGGTATTGGTCCGTGGATGCTTCCCCGCTATCCTACCGGTTTTCTGGCTTCCTGATGGAGTTCGAATCAGAGGGTCTGTCTAGACACAGCCCTCTTTTTCTTTTACCTACATTCTTAATTACCTTGTTTAGATAACTGAGATAATTAATGCAGTCTCCATCACAGCCATTACAAATCACTTCATTTCTGTGTTTTGTCAATGGGCGTAAATTTTAGTGAAAAATAAAGATACCAAATCAATAAAATCGATTTATAAAGAATTTGAATAGCATCTAATAGGTAGTATTTACCTGACTTTAAAAGATGTGTATACAATAAACTTCGTCGCAGTTTTTGCAATTACTGTGACTATGCGAATATCGATAATCGGAATATGTTTTGATCAGTATTTAATCTATAATCGTTCTTTAGTTATCAATCACTTGTGGAAAAGTATTAGCAAATAAAAAACTATCAAAAAAGCCAGATGAGATACATCTGGCTTTTTTATTAATAATTATGTGCGGAATTTTTATCAATAATCATACTCCCTCCTTGCCATATTCCACCGCAAGCCCAATGTAACTAAAGTAGTATTGGTAGTAGTGCCACCGGTTTTAAAAGTGCGGAACATGCCGGAAGCATCAATCCAAAGATTTTCTTTAAGCTCATAAGAAGCTGCCAGCGAAGCATTGAGGCCTTTGGTTAAAACACCTGTACCTATAGAATAACCATAATCACGTGGCCTGTTATCGTTATCCAGCAGCACATTGCTGCCAAAATTTCTACCCAGGCTATCAAGGCCTTGCTTCCAATAAATACCTTTCGCTGTAATATATAATTTCTTTAAAGGCTGGTAACGGGCTATGCCAATCAGCTCTTGTACATTGGCTCCCATTGGGTGTGCCATTGGCTGGTTATAGTGGTTGTAGCCTGCAAGGCTATCAAAATGCGAGTAGGTAAAAGGACGTATCCAATTCATTTCTCCCTGCAAATCCAGGTTGCTAATACCAAGGGCATCCACATATTTGGCGCCTAACTGTATAGCCTGCTTATTACCCCACCAACCGTTACCGGCTTTTACTTCATCCAGTTTAAATTCATCCAGCAATAGCTGTCCGTACAACTGTACTTTTTTTGCAATGTTTGCTTTAAAATCAAAACCAATATTAGCGTTATCAGGGCTACCGTTATTGCCCTCTATGCTACGCAAAAAGATGACCGGTAGCATATAAGAAAAATCAAAACGATCTTTTCGGCCAAATACCACCGCTTCAAACAGGCCTACATTTAACCACTTGGTAGCGTTAATACTAAAGTGGTGCATGGCTGCATATTTTCTTGGTAGCAAGTTTCCTCCCGTTTTTTTAAATGGCGGATACAGCTCCATAAAAAGATTGGTGTAATTAATCTTCCAGATTCGGGTATTGAATTTTACAAACAATGAGCTGTTGGCATTATCGCTTAAAAACAAACTGCGGTAGCCATTGCCAATAAAGTGTTTATCGAAGCCAAACTGCATGTTAATGTATTTGGTAACATTCCAGTTTACACTTCCCCGGGCATCAAAATAGTCTACCCCCGTATTTTTAAACGATTTATAAAAACCTGCACCCGGCACGGCTTTAACGCCGATAATCCGCTGCTGCACAAATTTTGGCCCCCGCTCCTGATTATCGGTAAGGAAAAAATTAAAGCCAATCTTTTTTGCAATCAATCCCCTTGCCGTTACACCTTTTGAGTTTACAAAAAGTCGCTCATCGTTGTTGCCAGTTTCAAAACTTTGCTGCTGGTTAATAGCCGGGTTTACACTCAGGTAAAAATCCTTGGTATTTACTTCTAAAAAATTGCCTTTGGTCGGAAAAAAAACGTCGCTCCATGGTTTGTTACTTTTCCAGTCGGCTTTTTGGTTAATTGCGAATTCGCTGTTGTTGGCTATAAAACGGTTCAGGTTATATTTATCTGTGGCCGAAAGGTTACCTATATTGGTACCGGCAGCAATAAGGCTGTCTGTAATTTCGGCCTGCCGCACATATACACTCCGCATGTACGGCTTTACGGTACTCAGGTTAAAATCGTTATTGGTTTGTAGTTTTATCTCCATCCTATCCAGCAGCCATGCTTCTTTACCGCC
>JAYUTQ010000054.1:0-4505 GCA_043755055.1 Chitinophagaceae bacterium
GTGGCTCTTAAAAAATCAAATTGCTTAATTTACCACATTGCCCGCCGGGACAAAAGAGGGTTTGGCCTAAATGTAAAACGCCCTACACGTCGGGGTTGCACAGGGCACGGTAGATACCAAAAAGTAGCAGCTGCGAAAACCCCTCAAGCACAAAAATAACTGCAGGCACAAATGAGATTCTATATTTACATAGCCACAGCATCTGTACAAATAATAAAAAAATGGTTTTTGAATTTGTCCATTTTTTACAGTCATTAGCTACAATATTTTAAATAATATTTTATGAGATTTGGATTAGTTGTCTTTTTAGTTGGTATGGTTTTTACTTGTCAGTCTCAGGGCACTTTATCCATCCGTTTTTCCCAACCCTTATACGCCACAGGCGACACCCTGTTGTTTGAAGCCGGTTATAAAAGCCAGACCAAAATACCCAAATACGCAACGTTGCACTTAACCATACAAAGTGCTAAGGGCAACAAACAATGGCAACTTCGCTATCCCATGGTGAACGGCATTGCCACTGCTGCCATAGCCATACCCGACAGCCTCGATAAAGGCGTGTATTTTTTTAATTATCGCCTGCAAAGGGAAATGGTACACGTAATGGGCAGGCTTAAAAACGAAAAGCCGGAAAAGGAACTAACCTTGATGGCCAAAGCACAAAACAAGGAAGTAATTACGCAGAATGTCGTGGTGGATGAGGACGGGTATTTTCAAATCCCGAATCTATTATTCGAGGGTAAAGCCAATTTTATATTTTCACCGGTTAAAAAATACCCGGTTAATTTTTTAGAAGTAGAAATAGAAACACCAGTCGATTCTGTATTTAGCCCTATGGCTGAAATGATGCATAAAATAGCTGTTGGCGTTCCGGTAGGCGATACGGTATTTCATAAGGCCGATACCGGTATAAGACTTTCTTCTGCAGAAAACGAACTACAGAACGTTACGGTAACCGCTAAGAAAATATCATTAATAGAGCAATACCAGAAAGCCCATGTGCGTGGTTTGTTTGAGGGCGGAAATTATATACTTTTCGATGGCCTCGAGGAATATGATATGACCTCATACCAAAGTGCCCTTAATTTTTTAACAGGGCAGGTTATGGGCTTATCCATTGGGCCTAACGGAGAGTCGGCTATGTGGAGGGGTTTTGAACCAGTTTATTTTGTGGACGAAGTAGAAACAGACATTATCGGGATTCAGAATGTAAATACTAGTGATATCGCCATGATAAAAGTGTTTCGTCCACCATTTTATGGCGTAAGTATGGGCAGTGCTGGTGGGGCAATTGCAGTGTATACCAAACGTGGTAACGAAGTAAGTAAATATGGGCCCAGGAATAAATTTGTAATAAACGGGTATACACCTCAGTTTTATAAACTGGTTAATTAAAAAGTAATGTAGAAATTTTAGCAACTGCCTTTCTTTAAAGGATAATATTTACTTAAAAATACCTTGTAGCCCGACGCAGCTAACTTGCTATGTCTATAGCTTTTATCTTTATTCAATGCGAATTGTATTGTGCTTAATATTTTTTTCTGTTACGGCTGTTGCTACTGCCCAAAATTATACGGGTAAATGGCGGTGGCAAATAAAAGCATCGGCACAGGATATACAGGAAGATTACCTGCTGGAACTGGATCTGAAGCAGGAGGGAAACAAAGTGAGTGGCACCCGTACCCTGTACCTTAAAAATTATGAGAACATGATTGTGTGGGTAGAAGGTGAGGTGGGAAGCACTGGTGAGCTATATATCATGAGTAAAAGAATGATAAATTTTAAACTGCCTGATTCTGTTTTGGTAGCCAAATCATTTAGCTATTCTTTCATAAAAGACAAGTTTAATGACAATATGATGGGAGGTATCTTTCGGCCTTATGAAGATATTTCCAAAAGGCCGATGCGGCAGATGGATTCTATTTTTTACGATATTATTTATAAACGACCCACCCAATCAGTTTTTAAAAAGCTGGCCGATACGTTAACCAAATCTTTCGATAGTTTGTATGCGGTGCAAAAGCCTGCGGCAGTGCCTGTGGTCAATATTGTTCCTAAATTACCTCTTCCCATTATTACAGAAATAGAGCATACGCTCACCATTCCCGTCGGCGATGTAATTATAGATTTGTACGATAATGGAACTATAGATGGTGATATTGTAACACTCTTAGTTAATGATAGAATTGTTTCCCAACATCAGAAATTGGGCATAACTCCCATTAGCATTACCATAAAAAAGGAAGACCTCGGCGATAGCACCATGGTAATAATACAGGCCGAAAACCTGGGTGATATTCCACCCAATACAGCGCTTATGTTAATAACAGTAAAAGGCAAGAGGTACGACCTTAACATTAGCAGCAACCTGCAAAAAAGAGCAGCGGTGGTTTTGAAAAAGGAAAAAGGTATTACCAAATAAAAAATATCAGGCCTTTCAATAAAACCGGCCATCTGCCGTTTATGTGTTACCAACTAACATTTTTATGAAGCGACCTCGTATTAAAATTGCGGCAGTGTATATTTTTTTCAGCATGAAAAAGAATGAAAAGAACGCACCCCGACGCCCTTTTTTGATTCATGGATGCCATCCGTTACACCCATGTTCTGGCAACTTTTGAACCTAAATATTCCACATCCATATTTTGAAGATGGGCGTTATGGTATTAAATTGCAGTTGATAGCAACCAATTAGCTTTTAGAAAACAGATTATTTTGAAAAAACAAATTATAGCCGGCATTATTGTTTTACTATTCTTTGCAGCATGCCAGGAAAAAAAGATAGAACTAACCTCACCATCACTTGATGAGTATTGGAAGCCAGCCATAGGGAAATACATTACTTACAGGATCGATTCTACTGTAACCACCAATTTTGGCCTTGCCCTTACCGTAAAAAGTTACAGGGTAAGAGATGTAGTAGATGCCGAAATTGTAGATGGCCTTGGCCGCAAAGCATATCGTATACTCCGTACTATTACAGATACAAACGGTGTTGCTCCGTTTAGGGCCAATGCTACTTTTTTCACCGTTCCGGTTGGTACCGATTGGATAGAACATGTAGACAATAATCTGCGTTTTATGAAACTTCGGCGGCCGGTAAGAGATGGTTTTGAGTGGAAAGGACATTCTTTTATAGATGCCAGTTCTATTAATTCCCCGGTTCGATATCTGGCCGATTGGAATTATGCTTACAAGAATACTGCACAACCTTACACGGTTTTGGGAAAAAAATTCGACAACACAATTACCGTTTTACAAAGGGACGAAACCATACCCGAAGGCCCGTTTGTGCCAACTGCTTATAAGCAACGCAATTTTGGATTAGAAGTATATGCAAAAGGTGTAGGCCTTATTTACAAAGAGTTTCTCCACTATATTTATCAACCGCCAACCCCAAACCGTGCCGGCTATTACGAAGACGAAAGTTATGGTGTAAAATTGCAGGTGATAGATTATAATTAATTAACATAGCAATTAACACGGCACTTCGTTTTTTTTACAGATAGATTAGTAAAATTACTAACCGAAAACCTTTGTCTTTTTCCTGCCGCACAAAAATTTCCTATTTTTGATGAATGACTGTTGAAACAACTGTTGGTGCAACCACATCACTTATACATTATCACGTAGAACCATTTTCGATACAATCCAAATATCTGGATCGCAAAGTTTTTCTGGACGCTTACCTGCCTAAAAATATCACCAACCCTTCGGAGATTACCTTAATGCTGATTAACGATGGCCAGGATTTACCCGTTTTTGGTCTTGGCAAAATGCTGGATGAACTGCTGGATGAAAAAGCCATTACACCTATTCTAGCCATCGGCATCAGGTGTAATGAGGACCGCAAATTGGAATATGGAACTGCTGATATTCTTGATTATAATAACCGTGGATCAAGGGCTAAATACCACCGGAAGTTTGTCATTCATGAATTGTTACCCTATGTAAAGAAAAATTATGTGCTGCCGCAAGTGAAAGAAACTGCCTTTGCAGGCTTTTCTCTGGGTGGTCTTAGTGCAATGGATATTGCGTGGAATCACCCGGAAATATTTACTAAAGTTGGCGCTTTTAGTGCATCATTCTGGTGGCGAACCAAAGACCTGGACAATGGATATGTAGAAGAAACCGACCGCATTATGCACCGACTTATTAGAGAAGGTGAGTATGCACCCAACCTTAAATTTTTTATAGCCACAGGCACCTTAGATGAAATTATTGACCGTAATAACAATGGCATTATAGATAGTATAGATGATGCCCTTGGAGTAATTGAGGAACTGGAAAAAAAGGGCTACAATAAGCTGACAGATATCGAGTACCTGGAACTGGAAGGCGGGAAACACGACGTGCCAACATGGGGCAGGGCTATGCCACACTTTCTTAAATGGGGTTGGGGAACAAGAATCAAGTATTGAGTATTTAGATTTTAGTACTTAGACTTGATACATATTAATTCAAAAAGAAAATCGAGAATTAAAGCAGGCAACAATCAGATTGTA
>JAYUTQ010000055.1:0-4500 GCA_043755055.1 Chitinophagaceae bacterium
CTTACGACCTGCAGAAAAAGTTATTTAAACAGGGCGTTACTTCTACTAATGAATCGTTGGAACTGTATTATCAGCAATCGAAGAAATTTACCACAAACCCGGAAGATGGGTTTTTATGGGTTGGTATTCAGGTAAAAATGGTGGACGATTTTTTGCTGAAAATGGATACTGCCAATATGTATTCATCTGTTGAAAGCCGGGCTCCGTTTCTCGATCATCGCATAGCAGAACTTACTACAGGTGCTAATATAACCGATCTGATGCCCAATGGTGTAGATAAGCAAATGCTGAAAGAAATAGGAGAGGAGTTTATACCCAAAGAAGTACTGTACGACCAAAAGAAAGGCTTTTCGTTACCCGTTGTAGATTTTTTAAACCGTAAATGGATTGCTTCTTTAGAGCAGATGGCTGCAGAAGGGCTTTCTTCAGAAGCAGGTATTTTTGAACCTGCTGGCATACGGTATATTATCAATCTTTACCGCAAAACACAGGGTCAGCCATTGGCACGGGTGCTTTATTCCATCCTTGTTTTTGAAATTTGGCTACGGGTATTTCATCTTGGCATCGATCCGGATGAGGTAACGGAAAAATATTTGTAAAAATGAATACTGTCTTTTACAAAAAGTAAAATGCATATTGTAGAGTTGGCCTGTAATAACAGCCATGTATAAAACAAAACGACTTCATCTATCCAAACCTTTCTGTAATAGGGCTTGAATAAACGAAGTCGTTTTAAAATTATTATTTACCGCCTTTTAATTCGTCTTGTAATTTTTGTAGCTCATCCCACTTACCGGCAGCAGCCAGTTTGGATTGCTTAGGCCATGTTGCAGGATCATGCATGGCAAACTTGCTTCCGGCAGCATCCAAAATAGCTTTCAGCTTTTTAGCAGTTGCTTTAGACAATGCTGCGAAAGTGCTAATACCATCAGATACCAGCAATTCGGCTATTTTTTTACCAATACCTTCAATCTTGGTTAAATCGTCTGCAGCAACTTCTGCTATTGCTTCTACAGCAGGTGCGGCTACTACTTCTGCTGTTACTTTTACTGTTTTTGCCTTAGTTGCTTTTACAGGTGCCGCCACTTCTTCAGGAACTGTGATAACACAATTTTCAACATATAATCCTTCCACTTGTACAAAACTTTCTGCATTGTGGTCGTTTACCCATCTGCCATCGTTTAATAAAAAACGATACTGATAAGAACTACCTGCCTCTAATGTAGCAACGGCTTTCATAGAGCCATCTTTTTGCTTTTTTAGCTCAATACCATGTGTATAATCCCAGTTATTAAAGTCGCCCAATAATATACCCGCCGTAGCTTCAGAAACGATTTCGGCAGGAAGTGTAAAAGTTATTTTTTTTGACATGAGTTAGTTTTTTTGTTGGTTTTAATGTGTTGAAAAAGTAGCTAACGGTTTCAACAGAAATAAATTCGAAAATATTTTCTTTCATCATACAATACAAAGTAGAATGAAAAGTAACCCAAAACCGATTTTTGATGGGAGGAAAAGGCTTGCTTTAATGATGTAAATAAATTTCCAATGCCAGTTTAACTCATCATTTTCTTCTCAAAAAATGTTTCAGGCGTTTTTTGCTATTTTCTGGAAATCAACATTACGGTTTACTAAATAAATAAGAGGCGAACAGGCATGGATCTTAAAAAATGGATGGATTTTCAAATTAAAATAAGGGTAGAATTTTTTGAATTTTTATGTTCTTAATAGGTCTTTTTTGTTTTAAATAATATTTTTGATAATAGCCCTAAATTCCTTCTTATTTATCAACAGTAAATAAACAGAAAAGCCACGTCCAACATGCATTTGAAACAGGTTTTCCACAATTTCATACAATCCATTTTTCAGCCAATAAAACCATCGTTTTTTTACCCTTAAACCTTATATTTGCCACCCCTGCTAGCCCCGTAGAATTACGGTGGTATTTTGGGATAAAATAACTTATGGACGAACAGCAATTACCCGAACAAACCAACGACAGCAACCGCATTATTCAGGTGAATATTGAGGAGCAAATGAAGACCGCTTACATTGACTATTCAATGAGCGTTATTGTAGGCCGTGCCTTACCCGATGTTAGGGATGGTTTTAAGCCCGTACACCGCCGTGTGTTACATGCCATGAACGAGCTTGGAATGAGCCACAACAAACCGCATAAAAAAAGTGCCCGTATTGTGGGTGAGGTAATGGGTAAGTACCACCCGCATGGTGACTCATCTATTTATTTCACCATGGTGCGTATGGCACAGGATTGGAATATGCGGTACCTGCTGATAGATGGACAGGGAAACTTTGGTAATCAGGATGGTGACCCACCGGCAGCTATGCGTTACACAGAGGCCCGTTTGCACAAAATTGCAGAGGCCATGCTGGAAGATATTGACAAGGACACCGTGGATTTTCAACTCAACTTCGACGATAGTCTGGAAGAGCCAACCGTTTTGCCAACCCGTATTCCACAGTTATTGGTAAATGGCAGTAGCGGTATTGCCGTAGGTATGGCTACCAATATGCTTCCCCATAACCTGGGCGAAGTAATAGATGGCTGTGTGGCTTATATAGAAAACAAAGAAATTACCTGCGAAGAGCTGATTAAATATGTGAAAGGTCCCGACTTTCCAACAGCCGGTATCATCTTCGGTTTCGAAGGTGTTAAAGAAGGTTTGCTTACAGGCAGGGGTAGGGTAGTGCTCCGTGGCAGAACAACCATCGAAACGGATGCCAAAGGCCGTGATAAAATCATTATTCACGAAGTACCTTACCAGGTAAACCGGGATTTTTTGGTGAACAAAATTGGCGACCTTGTAAATGACAAGGTGATAGAAGGCGTAAGCAATGTAAACAACGAAAGTAACCTGAAGGAAGGTACAAGGTTGGTGCTGGACTTAAAGAAGGATGCAGTTACACAGCTGATTGTGAACCAGTTATACAAGTATACTGAGCTGCAAACTTCATACGGTATTAATAATGTGGCCATTGTTAAAGGCAGGCCAAGAACGCTGAACCTGAAACACCTGATTGTTGAGTTTATTGAATTCCGCCACGAAGTTGTAGTAAGGCGTACCAAATTTGAGCTTCGCAAAGCAGAGGAAAGAATACACATTTTAGAAGGTTACTTAATTGCCCTCGATCATCTGGACGAAGTGATAAAATTGATTCGTAGTTCGGCCACACCTAATGAAGCACAGGCCGGATTGATAAGCAATTTCGGCATGAGTGAGATACAAGCCAAGGCTGTATTGGAACTCCGCCTGCAAAGGCTTACCGGCATGGAAAGGGACAAGATAAAAGAAGAACATGCCGAGATTATGAAGACCATTATTTACCTGAAATCTATTCTTGCAGATGAAGGCCTCCGCTATAAGATTATTACAGATGAACTGGTAGAAATCAAAACAAAATTTGCCGATCCCCGTCGTACAGAAATACAATACCTGGCAGACGAGATGAGCATTGAGGATTTGATTGAGAAGGAAGATGTTGTAATAACCGTTTCGCATTTAGGCTATATAAAACGCACATCTGCCACCGATTACAGGCAGCAGCGCCGTGGTGGCCGTGGTGCTATTGGTAGCAAAACAAGAGAGGAGGATTATGTAGAACACCTTTTTGTTGCATCAACGCACCATACGCTGATGATGTTTACCGAAAAGGGCCGCTGCTTTTGGCTAAAAGTGTACGAAGTGCCGGAAGGAGAGAAGAGCGGAAAAGGCCGTGCCATCCAAAATATGATGCAGATTCCTCCCGATGACAAGGTAAGAGCCATCATAGATGTGCCGAATTTTAACGATGAAGCGTATGTAAACGGCCACTACATTGTACTTTGTACCAAGCAGGGAACAATCAAGAAAACACCGTTGAAAGATTTTAGTCGCCCAAGGGCTACCGGTGTAAATGCTATTACAATTGTAGAAGGTGACCAACTTTTGGAAGCTAAACTAACAGATGGCGAAAGCGAAATTATGATGGCTGTAAAAAGTGGCCGGGCTATTCGTTTCCCCGAATCTAAAGTGCGGTCAACCGGCCGTGGTGCAATTGGTGTAGGCGGCATAGAAGTGGATGATACAAAAGATGAAGTAGTCGGCATGATTTGTGTAAATAAGTCAGATTTGGAAACCAAAACAGTTTTGGTAGTAAGCGAAAAGGGATTTGGTAAAAAAACGTCAATAAATGATTACCGTGTAACAAACCGTGGGGGTAAAGGCGTCAAAACCATCAGCGTAACAGAAAAAACAGGGCCTTTGGTAGGAATTTTAGAAGTGGAAGAAACAGACGATTTGATTATTACCTGTAAATCTGGTATTACCATTCGGACTGCCACCTCAAGTATTCGTGAAGCAGGAAGGGCAACACAGGGTGTAAAACTAATTAGGGTAGATGAAAGCGACGAAATAGCCGCTATCACTAAAATACAGAAAATAGACGATGAATTTGATAACCTGAAATTAGATGAAGTGGCCACTGATGAAAATGGACCTGTTT
>JAYUTQ010000056.1:0-2048 GCA_043755055.1 Chitinophagaceae bacterium
GGAAATTCGAATTCATTCACACTAAATAATCTACGGCCTATTGCAAATTAGCAATGGAGTTTCTATTTTGTAGGAGCATAAAATCACCTCATTTAAAAAAATTACAATGCCAACGATCCAATTTTCTTTATCGAAAACAGAGGGCAAGCATTTTGCCAAAGCCAATGGCGGTACTGCATTCTATGTAGGAACCGAAACGGTGTACCTCGGCCAGCATGGCCTTTTTAACCTAAAAATTAGCGATGGGCCGGTGTACAAAGCCGAAGATTATGTGCAGCAATTTGGCCAATGGGCCTGGTTTCTGTTGCCTACGGCCAAATGCGAAAGCAATGGCTCCTTCCATTGCCTGAACACCTACGACAGGGCAGCGTTTACGTTCACTTTTATGCAGTTTGCAGCCCATGTTCCAAACGGCGATTTTGTACAATGGTTCCGAGCCTTGCTGCAATTGCCGGAAGCCAAAGATTATTTTCCATTTTTAGAACTCCGTAACAACCGCATTTTTTATGTGCGAAATAACGAGGCCAACCAACTGGAAAAGGATGGACCCGGCGGCACTGCCGAACTAATGAAATACCTTAACAACGATATTAAAAACATCGATTCACAGGAAATAATTACGGCTGCCAGATTTGTGCATTGGGCACAAAACAGTGCGGCCCACAGGCAATTACAGGTAGCCACCGCCGTAAAATTATTTAAGGGAAACATGCACGACCATAGCCGCCGTTTTAACCTCGACGGCATGCATGATTTTATATGCCATGTTATCTGCGATATTTTTCATCAGGGCAGGGCCAAGTATAATCTGGTGTCGGAAATATTGAGCAACAACACTCAAACAAATGCTTACAACAAACTTCTCAATATAGGCTCCGCCAACTACCCCGACCGTATAAGGGTGCTGAAAGCTACTCATAAACAACTACGGGATGCAGGTAAATTTGGTAAGGTATATAATGCAGCGAGTGGGGAGTTTAGTTGATTGGTTTATTGGTTGAATGGTATTACCAGTAGACCAACTAACCAATCAACCTTTAAGCCAATCAACCAATCAACTAATTAACTAATCAACCACTCAACCAATCCCTAAACCATAACCCCAATCTTCCCGCCTTTCCAATCGGGAAACAGCACCTTATCATCATTAATTTTTAAATGCCGGCCGGCCACTTCGCTAAATACGGAACGGAAATCGGTAGTTACTGCAAGGTCACGGCCATCTTCAAGATTTTCTATAGAGAGTGGGTTTACAGTACCGTGCACTTTGCCGCCGTTTACATTATTACCCAAAATAAACATGCAACTGCCACGGCCGTGGTCGGTGCCGCCGGTGCCATTTTGTTTTACGGTGCGGCCAAATTCGGTCATGGTCATCAGCGTTACATCGTCCTGATAGCCTTCCATATCGGCCCAAAAGGCAGTGATGCTGTTGCTGAGGTCGGTAACATTACGGGCAAAAGGTCCAAGCTCGGTTCCCTGGTTAAAATGGGTATCCCATCCGCCACTTTCTGCAAAGGCCACTTCCATACCCACATCCATTTTTATCAGTTGGGCTATTTGTTTTAAAGCATTGCCCAATGGCGTTGGCGGATAGATGGCACCTGCTGCGGGGCGGTAATTTTTCACATCGGTTTTCTGCAACATTTTTACCGCATCAAAACTTTCCTTGCCGGTTTCTTTCAACAGGCTATTGCTGGTATGGTCGTACAGTTCTTCAAAACTTTTGGAGGCCATATTAGCACCCATCGGGTTGCCACGCATCTGTATGGCAAAGTCTTGCAGGTTGCTGATGGATACACTTGGATTATCACCATAAAAACTGCGGGGCATGCTGCTGGTAAGGCTTACGGCCCGGAATGGTGTGGCATCGTGGCCCAATAAACCTACCGCCCTGTTCAGCCATCCGCTGCCGGTACCCTTGTTAAAAGGGGTGCCACTTTCCATATAATCCTGTGCATCAAAATGGCTGCGGGTACTATTGGGGCTGCCGATGCCATGCACGATTGCAAGGCGGCCATCTTTAAAAAGTGGCGCAAAATTTTTCA
>JAYUTQ010000057.1:0-4492 GCA_043755055.1 Chitinophagaceae bacterium
TTCCAGAGAAATTTTTGAAGTCCCAATTTCCTCTACCCCTTCTTAAATCAGCGTCCCAGCAGATTCCAACCCAATCTAATTCCAGTCCTTGAACTTTATATTCTGTAGCAACAATTTCTAAATAGTACGATGAACGAATATCTGTTTCAGGATTAAGAAACCATTGTGCTTCGTCTATTTCATTTCTTACATGAACTCCATAAGGCCTAAGGCGTAATCCACCCGAACTAGCAACTAAACCAATACGTTTATTTCCAGATTTTTTATCGGTTAGCCACTTTTTTGCAACATCTATATTCCGTGTTAAATAGAGTGGATAGTTTTCCTTAATACCTTCTGCCAATCTTTCAGCTTCTTCAGGATTATTTCCGATAAGTGCGTTTACCCAAGCATTTAGATTGTTTGCTTTGAAAGAGCGCTGACCAACACTTAGATGAAGGCTCGAATTTTGATGAATTGTAAGATTATCTGGAAGAGTATCGAAAAGTGCTTTACCGGCAGTTGAAGAGTCTCCAGTAAGTAGCTGCTCAGAGATATGTATTTCCCAATTTGTGTACTTCTTTTGAATGGCTTTACCCCATTCGGAAATGCCACCTTCTCCAGTATTTATTTCCTGACCGCCGCCAACTAGAGCAATTATGACGGCCCAACCTTCATGCCGATTCATTATTTCAAACAGCAATTCAGCTTCTGATTTTTCTTCAATCAAAAATGGGTTCTTTTCACGATTCTCGTTTTGCTTTGCTTTATTACTGAATTGAATCGCATCCCAACACCTTTGAGCTTCATCGAATACGACTATACGTTCAGTTGGTGGAGCATTCTTTTTTATACCGTCTCTTATCCCATCCTTAATGAATAAGTGTAGATTCTGAATTTTCGATTTAATTTTCTGGTCAGAGTCTGACTTTTGGGGACGATCTTTTATTTTTTTCGACTTGAATAAACTAATTTCTCTTTTGAAATGATCTTGACTTAGTGCTTCCCTTAAAACATTAATTAGTGGCCCATTACCTGAAAAAAAAGCAGTATTAATTAATCCTTCTTCGACGTCTTTTTGATGAACAATATTTAAGCCTACTAAAGTTTTTCCTGCTCCGGGTACGCCAGTAACGAAACAAACGATCTTTTTGTCCTGCTGTTTCGCCTCGGCAATAATATCGACCAGGTATCCAGTTGTAGCTTTTAGATCATTTTCTTCGGCACCAGATTTGGTTATCGTTTCAACTTTTTGCCCCGCAAATAATGCCTTTGCGGCTTGTAAAATTGTAGGTGTAGGTTGGTATTCACTCTGTTCCCATTCATAAGGATTTATAGAGTTATTTGAAATTGTATGAAAAGCTATATAAGCATCATAAAGTACTTGCGAAAAATTCTTAGCATTAGACTTAAGGCAGCTATTGTTTGTTGGCTTAAAGTTTATATCGATTGACTTGGCTAATGGTGCTAATAGGATTGGTATTATGACTTTGTTTTTACTTTCTAAATGAAAATCTTTTAGATCATTTGCATAGTCTTCCACTTGCCTTACATCAGCCATTTCATATTTGTCTCTGTCCATCTTAAATTCTACAACAAAAATGATGTCGTCAGCTAGAATAACGGCATCTATTCTACTAGAGAGACGTGGTATTTCGTACTCAAGAAAAATGTGCCAATTGGCAGCAAATGAGTTTAACTCAATAAGTTCTTTGAATGATCCCTTTAGTATATGAATAGATTTGTACCAAGAGGTTGTTGCGATTGTATATTGACTTGTAAACGAAGTTCCTGCTAAATTTAGTTTTCCAACTACAGTTTCTTCGTTTATGTCCAAAAATTCTTGAATACTGGATTGATAATATGCTTGCCTCATTTCTTAAATTCTTTACTGTCAAAAAATTCAGAGAATGAAACACTGAGTGCAGTAATCAGTCTTTCGAGGATTTCAATAGAAACATTCCTGCGGCCATTTTCTACATCAGTAACATAAGTTCTATCTACTTCAGCTTGATAAGCCAAAGCTTCCTGTGATAATTGAAGTTCCTTGCGGAGGTGTCTTATTCTTTGTCCAATCTTAACCTTAATATCCATTTTGGAAAGGTCAAAGGTTGTGGCTTATAAGTCAACGGACTTTAAGGGTCATTGCATATCCCAACAAAACGCCAACCATCCATTCCTTCCCCTTCTTTCCGTATTTTTATCGGAATCACCATGAACCATCTCCCCACCTTAATTACCGATCTGGCACTCATACTTGGGGCGGCGGGTATAATTACACTCATCTTTCGGCGGCTAAAGCAGCCGGTGGTGTTGGGGTACATTATTGCGGGGCTGCTGGTAGGGCCTAATTTTAAGTTGTTCCCAACCATTGTGGAGACTGCCGGCATTCAGATTTGGGCCGATATCGGCGTTATCGTTTTGCTGTTTGCCCTTGGGCTGGAGTTTAGTTTTAAAAAACTGGCTTCTGTGGGGCCAAGTGCCGGCATCACCGGTTTGTTTGAGCTGGTGTGCATGATGCTGATCGGTTTTTTTACCGGCAAAATACTGGGCTGGCCACAGATGGATTGCATGTTTTTGGGCGGCATTATTGCCATCAGTTCCACCACCATCATCTTTAGGGCCTTTGGCGAACTGGGGCTTAAAAGCAAGCAGTTTACCAACCTGGTAATGGGCATACTGGTAATAGAAGATCTGGTGGCGGTATTGCTGCTGGTGCTGCTTAGTACGCTGGCCGTAAGCCAGGCAAGTGCCGGCACCGAAATGCTGATTGCCCTGCTAAAACTGGCCTTCTTCCTCTGCCTCTGGTTTACGATGGGCATTTATATTTTACCCAGTTTTTTAAAGCTGGTCAGTAAATTTCTCAGCAGCGAAACCCTGCTCATAGTATCGCTGGCACTGTGCCTAGGCATGGTGGTGCTGGCTACCAATGTTGGTTTTTCGTCGGCACTCGGGGCGTTTATTATGGGTTCCATTTTAAGCGAAACGCTGTATGGCGAAAAAATAGAACACCTCATTACATCGGTAAAAGACCTGTTTGGCGCCATCTTTTTTGTATCGGTAGGTATGCTGATAGACCCCAAACTGCTGGTGCAATACTGGGTGCCGGTGGTGGTGCTTACGCTGATTGTTATTTTGGGCAAAACCATTTTTGTAACCATGGGTGCCCTAATAGCCGGTAAGCCTTTGCAAAAAGCGGTGCAGGCCGGTACCAGTATGTCGCAGATTGGTGAGTTCTCATTTATTATTGCCAGCCTGGGCGTATCCCTTAAAGTTACGAGCAGCTACCTGTATCCGGTGGCGGTGGGCGTATCGGTCATCACCACATTTACCACGCCTTACATGATGCGGCTGGCCGACCCCATTTATGGTTTTTTACAAAAAAAATTACCCGAAAAATGGCTGGCCGCTATAGACCGCTACAGTGCCGGTTCGCAAACCATGAAGGCCGAAACCGACTGGCAAAAAGTATTTAAGGCCTACCTGCAGATAATTGTGATTAATGCTGTGGTGGTTATTGCCATTATTGGCCTTAGCACCTATTACGTAAAGCCTTTTATAGTTGGTTATTTTGAAAATGCCCTGCTGGCAAAACTCATTGCCCTGTTGGTAACCCTGTCTGCTTCCATGCCGTTTATATGGGCGCTGATGGCCAAAAAAATACAGGGCATCGCTTATAAATCGCTGTGGCTGGACCGGAAGTACAACCACGGGCCACTGGTTACGCTGGAAACTTGCCGCAACCTGCTGGGTACGGCGTTGGTAGGTTTTTTAATACGGCAGTTTTTCCCCTTTTGGCCTACGATGGCCGGCACTTTGCTGGTGTTGGTAGTGGTATTGGTTATGTTTAGGCAAAGGCTGCAGGGTTTTTATAACCGTATCGAAAAACGGTTTATCAATAACCTGAACGAAAAGGAAAATGCCATGAAGCAGCCGCCCAAATTACTAACGCCATGGGATGCCCACCTGAGTAGTTTTACCATTAGCCCAGGCTGCGATTTTATTGGTAAAACCCTGGAAGAACTGGCCCTGAGAGAACAGTATGGCATTAACATCGGCTATATAGAACGGGGTAGTAAAATGATATATGCCCCGGCCCGGGATGAGAAACTGTACCCGCATGATGAGATTGGCGTAATAGGCACCGATGCTCAATTGCAGCAGTTTCGCCAATTGGTGGAACTGGCCAACGAAGACCTGGTAAACGATACCAACCGCGAAGACATACAACTGGAACGCATTGTGGTAGACGAACACAACGCCCTTAAAGGCAAAGGCATCCGGGATAGCGGCATCCGTGAAAATACCCATGGCCTTGTAGTAGGCATTGAACGCAACGGCGAAAGGATTTTAAACCCCGCAAGCACCGAAGTGTTTGAGTGGGATGATGTGGTGTGGCTGGTGGGTAACCATAAAAAAATTCAGGCGTTGTTGCGGAAATCGGATGATTGATTGGGAGCATTATGTTGCCTGAACAATAATACCATCCCTTCGGGTAATGTTATTAAGAAAA
>JAYUTQ010000058.1:0-10510 GCA_043755055.1 Chitinophagaceae bacterium
TTTTACTTTCGTTATTAAAACACATACCCTAGAAAATGAATCGATTTGTATTGGCATTCATCATTGTACTCTTACTTTTTTTTAAAGCCACCGGACAAAAGTCAAGAATTACAATAACAGGATTAACACCATTTAATTCCAATGAATTGGTTGTAGTATTTAAATACGAAGAAGATAGTTTTCCTGTAGCCGATGCCTTACCCATTGGAATATTGTATTCCAGCGATTATGAATCTGTTGCAACCTGTAATTACTTTCAGGTTCTGGAATTATTAAAACAACATGCACGGGATAATGGAGCCAACTTAATACGAATAACAGAACACAAAGGGCCGGGTTTTAATACGCTTTGCGATAGAATAACTGCACATATTTACAGGATAGATAGTGCAGCTAAATATGAAACATTTATTATTTGGAACAAGGAAAGAAAATTGAGCTGGCAAGACTTTAAAGGAAAACCGAAAAAGTTTGCAAACAAGAATGTTCCTGCTGAAGGGGTTTGTGGTTTTTCGTTTCAATATCAAAAAAATGCAGCTAATTCAAAGTTTCACACTTACCTGCCAAATGTTTTTTATTGCAAATTAAGTTGGGTAAATAAGGATAGCAGCAATAATCCTGGTGCATTACAATTTCAGCAATTGTGTTTTGATATACATGAATTATATGCAAGACATTGTCGTAGCAGAATAGAAGCAGAAAATTTGAATAAAGCTAAGAATAGTTCAGAAGCAATGGCTTTGTACTATGCAGTTTCGAAGAGACTTTCGGAAAGGCTTGAAGCATGTATTGAAGAAACAGAATACGGGCATAACCTTTCAAAACTAAAAGAATGGCAAACCAGCATTGAAGAGGAACTGAAGGAATATGAAAGATACAGTGATATCTAAATGTGAAAATGAATTCCCCTACTCCTTCCCCACCCAATACACCACGCCGTTTTTATCATCACTTACCAGAAAAGAATTACCGCTCCACTGTATTACATCGCAGGGGCGGCCGAAACGTTTGTCTTCCGTTTTGCCTTGTAAAAAACCACCCACTACAGTGGTGTATTTGTGTGGGCCTGTTATCATCACCACTTCATTACCACGCTGCCGCCACACACTTGTGCTGCCATGCAGGGCTACCAGCATTTGGTTATTCAGTTTGGCATCGGCAAAGTATTGTAACCGCATCAACCCAAGCGGCGAACTATGGGCAGTAAAACCTACATAAGCAACCGCAGGCTTTTTTACAAAAGCCGGTTTGGCCGAATCTTTAAAATCTTTATCCGCCAGTATTTGCCCTTTGTATTGTACATAATACGGCCAGCCGTAAAATTGGTCGGGTAGTATTTTTGTCAGCAGGTCTTCGGGTTTGTCCGGGCCAATCAGGTCTCGGCCCTGTATGGTGGCCCATAGGTCGTTGCCAATCCATTGCAGGCCCACAGCGTTTCTTACACCCCTGGCATAAATGCGTTGGTGGCTGCCGTCAGGGTCCATTTCTACAATGGTGGCCCGTATGGCTTCGGTTTCGTTGCAGGCATTGCAACTGCTGCCTACACTCACATACAATTTATTGTTATTAAAAGCAAGGGTTCGGGTAAGGTGCCAGCCGCCGTATTTATAACTAAGCCCATAATCGGGAAAACCGGCAATCACTTTCCCAACTTCGGAAGGCTTATTGTCACCCGGTTTGTAAGGGTACATGGTTAGTTTACCTGTTTCGGCTACGTATAAATAATGCTGATTGCCCACCGAGTAAAAAGCTACCGAATTGGGATTGTGCTGGCCGCTGAGATAAACGCTTTGTGTAGCAAACTGCTTCGTATTTTCATTCCATCCGTCGAGGATGATAATGCGGCCCTGCTTATTATCGCTGCGGTCTTTCATATCGGTAATAAAAAGGCGGCCATCGGGGGCTTTGGCAAAAAACCTTGGCCGCTGCAAACCTTCTGCAGCTATGGCTATCCGGTAGCCTGTGGGCACGGTCAACTTAAAGTCAATTCCTTTTGCCAAATGGATTAGGTAAGATGTAATGTCTTTATTTTGTTGAGCCAAAGAAATATTGCTGCAAAGCAGTATAGAAAAAAAGGCGATTAAATATTTCATCATTTAAAAATAATAGCAAAAATGAAACGTAACGCAACAGCCGTTTGGAACGGTTCCGGAAAAGAAGGAAATGGCACCCTTACTACACAAAGCACCGTGCTTAGCCAAACCCAATATTCGTTCAACACCCGATTTGCAGATGGTGTAGGCACCAACCCAGAAGAGCTTGTGGCAGCCGCCCACGCCGGTTGTTTTACCATGAAGCTTAGTTTTGTATTAGGTGCCGCTGGTTTTACCGCAGATAGTATTGAAACCACCTGCACTATAGATTTGGATCCGGCTCAAGGAGCCATCGTAGGTTCGCATTTGGTAGTAAAAGCTGCTGTACCCGGCATTAGCGAAGAAGTTTTCCAGGCAAGTGTAAAAGATGCAGAGGCCAATTGTCCCATTTCTAAATTGCTCAATACGGCAATCACTTCTGAGGCTGCTTTGGCTTAATTAAAAGCAAAATCTAATTATAATTTTTCTGTTCCATTTAAACATGATAGCTTTTTACAATTTAAACCTTAAACAGATAATTTCTGCACTCCTAAAATTTAAAAATGTTTTGTGTTCATTGCTATTACATTCAAGTTTGGCACGGTTTTCTTATTACAAACTATATTATAATGGTAGTTTTATAAACCGCAAACGATTGTTTTATGGCAGAAGCAATCGAATACTATCTAATAACACGAAAAGATTTTTTTTTTCAACATGGTTTCATATCATTGTAAATTAAATAATAGTTATTTTATTTAAACATAAAAATCCAGGTTCGTTAGTACGACGAAGCTGGGTTTTAGGGTTTAGGGTTAGGCCGGAGTTGAGGAACTCCGGTCTTTTTTTATTTTGTGCCTACATAGGCGTATAAGTTGAATGCCCCGGCCGACAACTGCTCTATTTCATCTTTCAGTTGTTTTTTATTAACGCCTTTCATTCTTTTAAGCTGTAATAAGTGATAGGCTTTTTCGGCAAGTAACCAGAATTTTATATCGTTGGTAGCTATGTGACTAAGCTGTAACACTATTTTTTCTATCAACTCGTCAATCCCTTGCCGCTTCGACGCAATGGTTTTTACAATAGCCACTTCGTGTACATTGTTTTGAAACGCCGGAGCTAGCATCAGCCGCAGGTTTTTTACAAATGCATCAGCATCGGGACGGTCGGCTTTATTTACTACGAACACATCGGCTATTTCCATCAGCCCTGCTTTCATGGTTTGTATTTCGTCGCCGGCTTCGGGCACCACTACCACCACGGTACAATCGGCCAGACCTGCTATTTCTATTTCGCTTTGGCCTACACCCACCGTTTCTACAATAATGTAATCGAAAGTTGCGGCCTTCATTACATCGCTGATTTCAATAATTTTTGGGTGTAACCCACCCAAAGAGCCACGTGTAGCAAGCGATCGGATAAACACATTAGGGTTGTTATACCATTCACTCATTCGTATTCTATCGCCAAGTAAAGCACCGAGGTTAAAAGGTGACGATGGATCCACACACAGTACGCCAATTTTTTTCCCCTGCGAAACCAGTACACCCAATAAAGCATCTACAAGCGTACTCTTGCCGGCACCGGGCGGCCCGGTGATACCAATAACCGGTACTGCAGCTTGTGGTAGTTGCTGCAAAAAATCTTCGTAGCCTTCGGCTTCGTTTTCTATTAAAGAGATACAACGGGCCAATGCTTTTTGAGATCCGTATTGTATTTGAGGCAATAACCCGTTGAACATCATTTTTTATTTATGTTGCAAATTTCGTGGTTTGTTTTCTTTTAATACAGCGCAGCGTATTTCTTTTATACAGCGCAAGTCTGTTAGGTTTGTAAAAAATACCTGTCTGAAAAAAATACGCTACATAATGCTGATGCTTGGCTGCCTGCTTGTTTTGGGCAGCACAGCCCTACCCCGTATTTATGTAAGTATTGGTATGGTATTATTGATAATGCCTGGTTTTTTTTTACAGCCTCCAGGGCTTTATCTTAAAAAATATTGGCACGATGGCTTTTCGCTGAGTTTTGGGTTGCTGTTTTTACTGCCATTTATCAGTGGTATTTATAGTGCAGATACAAACGATTGGTGGAAGGTTTGCCAAATAAAATTGCCCCTGTTATTATTGCCATTTGCAGCACTAAGCTGGCCATTAGTGCAGCCAAAATATATTAAGGCAATCCAATCTTTTTTTGTGTTGGCATTGTTTATGGCCTGCTGCTGGAGCATTGCCCAATACCTGGCCAATGCCAGCGAAATAGCCGATGGTTATTTAAGGGCCAAAGTGATTCCTGTGCCAATGGGCAACAGCCATGTTTGGTTTAGTTATATGGTAGTAGTGGGCGTATTGTTTTTAATAGCCACCTGGCCGCAAAGCCAGCTCCACCGTGCATTACACGTAGCCGGCATTGTTTTTTTCAGCCTCTTTTTGCATCTGCTTGCAGCAAAAACGGGGCTGGTATTTTTGTACGGCAGCCTGCTGCTGATCGGTTTACGACAACTGTTTTTGCAACAAAAAAAATGGATTGCTGTATTGGCTATTGTAACTGTTATCTCATTGCCATTTTTAGCCATGCAAGTGTTTCCTACATTTAAAAACAGGGTGCAGTATATGCTGTACGATTTTGGCAATGTGGCCAATGGAAAATACGAAGTGGGCAGCAACGATGGCAACCGTGTAGTATCGCTAATGCCAGGATGGGATATTGTAAAAAAAGATCCGGTTTTGGGCATCGGATACGGCGATGTAAAACCAACGGTAGAAACCTGGTATAAAACCAACCGCCCACAAACGCCACCCGAAGAATATACACCACCAAGTAACAACTGGCTGCTGATGTGGTGTGGCATTGGCATTGCTGCTTTTGCAGTGCTGGCTTTCTTATTTTTTCAACTAATCAAAAACAATCCTAACAAGAAGGACCTTACCTGGTGGCTGCTTTGTGGCATGGCATTTTTATCTACCCTCTACGAAAATCCTTTTGAATCGCAGTACGGCGTGTATGCGTTTTTGGTGCCATTTTTAATATGGCAGAAGTTAGTTTCCCGGTGATATTTTATTTTATTGAACCAAGCTTTTGTACTGCTATGAACCGACATTAACGAACGTTTTTTAATACTGATAATTTCGGGACTCCGTTCAACTGATTGCTACTATTGGGCTTTTACCAGCAATGCTTATTTGCCTTCTCTTAAACAACGGGATTTTATTAGTTTGCCGTTGCAAAAATGAATCATCCAAAAGCATGAACAAGCCCACACACTTTGCCATTTTTACTACTGATAAAGCCAACAAAAATCTGTTTACCCAACAGCTAATGAGTGGCAAAGGCAACAACCATTTTGGGGCATTTAACCAACTGAAGGGACTGCTTTTTTCTAAGCTTACAATGGATGAACTGATTGATGAAGAACTACGCCACGAACATTTGGAAGTAGCTAAGGCAGAGAACCGTTTGCTACAATCCTTATCCGACGGCGAACAGAAAAAAGCATTGTTAAACTACTTGCTGGCACAGCAGCCCGATTATATCATTCTTGATAATCCTTTTGACAATCTTGATAAAGCATCACAAGTCGCTTTGGTGGTAATGCTGCAACAGATTTCGGCTCATATCATCATTATTCAACTGGTAAGCCGAGGCAGGGATTTGCTACCTTTTATACAACAGGCTTTTAGTTTAGAACCCAACCATGAATTGGTTGCCATGGAAGATATTCCGGTTTATTTACAGCAACGAAACAAGGAAAGCCTGTTCTTTTTTAAAGGCATTGTTCCGCCACCAATCAACAGTTTTCAACTTCCGGATGGGCCGCTTGTTGTATTTAAAAATGTAAGTGTACAATACGATGGCAGGCCCATTGTAAAGAACATCTGCTGGACCATCAACCCAAATGAAAACTGGCAAATGATTGGGCCGAATGGCAGTGGCAAAACCACACTGCTGTCTCTCATCACAGGTGATAACCCCAAAGCATACGGACAGGATATTACCCTCTTTGGCCGCAAAAAAGGAACCGGCGAAGCCGTGTGGGACATCAAGAAAAACATTGGCTATTTTACCCCGGCCATTACCAGCCGGTTTAGCCGATACGATAGTATAGAGAAAATGATTATAGGTGGCTTTTTCGATTCTATAGGCCTGTACTTAAAGCCATCGGATATGCAACAAAAAATAGCCCGGCAATGGCTGGAACTAATAGAAATGCTACCGCTAAAAAATACACTTTTCCATAAGCTAAGCCCCGGCCGGCAGCGTACAGCACTAATAGCCCGTGCCATGATCAAACATCCGCCACTGCTCATTCTCGACGAGCCGACTTCGGGGCTTGATGATTACAATGCAGGCCTTGTGGTATCGCTGATCAATAAGATTGCAGCCGAAACGGGCACTACTATTATCTATGTGTCTCACCGTACTGAAGAAGGCCTTTTGCCCGATGCAATTTTTGAATTAACGCCGCATGAAAACGGATCAACAGGAACACGCCTGTAGGTAAGAACACGCCTCGAGGCGTGTTCTTACAGGCATGTTCCTACAGGCGTGTTTCAACTGTTAACAACCCCTTAAAAGGTTTACCGGCACAATAATAGGGCATAGCTATTGTTATTAATATGAAACTATAAGATCAATCTGTTAATCAGCAAAAGCCATTTTCAAATTTGCATATACGTCTACACATTTTTTTATTGCCTCACCAAAAAATGTAGACCACCATGTTTAAAAAATTAGCTGTTGCCATTCTCCTTATTGCTTTTAGTAATGCTGTTGTTAAAGCCCAGTTTGTTGCCGGAAAAAATGAAATTGGCCTTTCCCTCGGAGCTAATATTTACCAGGGTGACCTCAGCCCTAAGGCTATCGGTTCAGTAAAAACTGCGAGGCCCACATTGGGTATTCATTACAATCGGATTCTTACAAATTACTGGTCTTTCAGGGCTAATTTAAACCTTGGCAGTTTGCATGGAGACGATGCAAGATTTAGCAGCCCCGAATACATGCAATACCGCAACTTTAATTTTAGCAGCAGGCTTACCGAACTATCGGTAATGGGCGTTTTCAATATTCATGGCAACAACGACAATTTTAGAAAATTTTCTACTTATGCGTTTGCTGGTGCCGGCCTGGGTTTTATCAAGATAAAACGGGATTATAGCAGGCTGGATACTAACTATTTTACCAGCAATACCAAACTTGTAAGCGGCCTCGCTACAGATTCTGCAGCAAAATTGCCAAGGGCAATACCTGTAATACCCATGGGTCTAGGTATAAAATATGCCATATTGCCCCGCATCAGTCTCATTGCCGAAGGCACATACCGCTACACATTTACCGACTATCTCGATGGCTTTAGCTATGCCGCAAACCCCAAGCTAAAAGACAGTTACTACAGTGTTTCTGTAGGTGCGGTGTTCAATTTTGGTAAAAATAAAATGGATTGCCCAACCAATTATAAATGGGATCGGTAACCGGGATTTCAGCAATTTTTTCTAAAAAACAAACCCTGCATCGGTATCGGGATAATTAAGCTGGCTGCTTTTTCTGGTGCCATTAATGGTTACGTGATGTAGGTTTGTTTGTTCCTTTTTATATTCATACAACAGGCTGTTATTTACTTTTACCTGCTGTATTTTATTGGCATAAGGTATGGTAAAGTAGCACCAGGTACTTTCTTCTACCTGTTCATATCCTTCAAATTCTAATGGCATTTTTTTGCCATTTAATGCTACTACAAATTTATTAGCTACATATTTTTTTATGATTCCGCCTGTTGCCTTTACATCAGCAGTGTGCAGCAAATCCACCTTATCTGCCGGATAATTCTGCCGCAAGGTTTTCTCAAAATCATCTGTAAATATCCGGATGCTCACTTCCAGTTCCTTTTCTTTAGCATCGTAAGTAATTTCTGCAACCGAAATAAAAAAAGGATGTAGCAGCAATAACCACTGTAGTAAACAATATGCCATTCATCAAAAGTTTTTCTGTATTGCAAAGATGCCCTTTAGATTTGAGATCGTTGTGCAATTATTCTATCCTTAAACCGCTGATTCCTCCGGCTGAACACACTTTAACAAAACCACACGATCATATTTACAAAGTATAACGCTGAATTTGTTTACAGAATACTTCTCTTTTGGCTGGAATCATATAATGAGTTGGGCAGCTACAGACCACATTTTGTTTATAGTGGCGCTGGCGGCTATCTATACCATAAATGATAGTAAGCATGTATTGGTGCTGATAACAGCTTTTACCATTGGTCACAGCATTACCCTGGCACTGAGTGCATGTAACTGGGTAAAAATTCCCACACGTACTATTGAGTTGCTAATACCCTGTACTATTATCGCAACTGCAGTTTTTAATTTGTTTCAAAAAAATTTTACGCCTGCAAGCTTCCGTCTCAACTATGTGTTGGCGTTGTTGTTTGGGCTGGTGCATGGGCTTGGTTTTGCCAATGGCCTTAAAAGTTTAATGGGTAAAACAGAAAACATCGTTTTGCCTTTATTGGGTTTTAATGTAGGGTTAGAGGCTGGCCAGATAGTTGTGGTACTTAGCATACTAATGGTGTGCTGGCTTTTTGTAAACCGCTTAAAAGTAAGCCGTGAAAAATGGGTAGTGTTTTTATCAGGGGCTGCCTGTAGCGTGGCGATATATATCATTATACAACAGCGAATTAACCAATAACCAATATTTTTTACTGCAAGCAATTGCAGCCACAGTTAAACAAAAACCATACATGAGAAAATTTACCGCATGCCTGTTTATTGCCATTTCTTTTGCTGCCTTGGGGCAGGATATTAAAAACAATCCTACAAGTAACCATGGAAACAGGTTCGAACAGTTGGGTACCATTTTGCCTACACCAAACGAATACAGAACGGCAAGCGGTACCACAGGCGCTAAATACTGGCAGCAAAGGGCAGATTATAAAATCAACTGCCGCCTGGATGAGAAAAAACTGGAATTGCATGGTTCAGAAACCATTACCTATTTTAATAACAGCCCTGATGTGCTTACCTACCTGTGGCTACAGCTTGATGAAAACGAACACGACCCCAACAGCCAGAATGTAGTGTTTGATGAAAGCCGGGTACAACGTACCATGGGTACCAGCGAAGTAAAAGCCCTTAACAAAAAAGAGGCTTTAGAAGGCTTTGGCGAAAAAATAGAAAGCATAACCGATGCACTTGGCAAGCCCCTTAAATACACCATTAACCAAACCATGATGCGGGTGGAATTGCCGGCGCCATTAAAAACCGGTCTTCAGTTTAAGTTTAATGTAAAATGGCATTATAAAATACCCGACCGTGTAACGCTTGCCGGTCGTGGCGGCTACGAGCTTTTTGCAGAAGATGGCAACCATCTTTTTACCATTAGCCAGTGGTACCCGAGGCTCTGTGTGTACAGCGATTTTCAGGGCTGGCAAAACCATCAGTTTACAGGCAGGGGAGAGTTTGCCCTAGCCTTTGGCAATTTTGATGTAGAAATTACAGTGCCGTCTGATCATTTGGTAGCTGCCACAGGCGAATGCAGCAACTATGCACAAGTACTTACGGCCAACCAGCTAAAGCGCTGGAATAAAGCCCAAACAGCAAAAGATGTGGTAGAGATTGGCTTGCTTAGCGAAGCCGTAACAGCAGAAAAAACAAAAGCCACCACTACCAAAATATGGAAATACAAAGCCACCAACGTACGTGACTTTGCATGGACAAGCAGCCGTAAATACATTTGGGATGCGATGCCAACTGTGGTAGAGGGTAAAAAAATAATGTGTATGAGTTTTTACCCCAAAGAAGCTTACAACCTGTGGCGTAAATACAGCACCAAAGTGGTGGCACACACCATACAGAGTTACAGTAAATTTTCGGTGCCTTACAACTACCCGGTGGCACAAAGTATAGAGGCAGATAATGGCATGGAGTACCCCATGATATGCTTTAACAATGGCCGCTGTGCCAAAGACGGCACTTACAGCGAAAGCACTAAGTACAGCATGATTGGCGTTATCATCCACGAAGTGGGCCACAACTTTTTTCCCATGATTGTAAACAGCGACGAACGCCAATGGAGCTGGATGGATGAAGGGCTCAACACATTTGGCCAATACCTTACCGAACAGTTATTTGATAACAAATACAACAGCAGCCGGGGCCCGGCTTACAAGATTACAGATTACATGAAAATGCCCAAAGAGCAATTGGAGCCCATTATGACCAATAGTGAAAACATTATCAATTTTGGTGCGAATGCGTATGGTAAACCAGCTACGGGACTCAATATTTTAAGAGAAACCATTATGGGCAGAGAGCTTTTTGATTATGCCTTTAAAGAATACAGCCGTCGCTGGGCGTTTAAACACCCTACCCCGGCCGATTTTTTCCGTACTATGGAAGATGCATCTGCAGTAGACCTGGACTGGTTTTGGCGGGGTTGGTTTT
>JAYUTQ010000059.1:0-2035 GCA_043755055.1 Chitinophagaceae bacterium
ACGAAATGGAACTGGGATTTTGGCGATGGGAGCGTCTCCACCCAAAAAAATCCAACACATACTTTTATAAATGCAGGTAATTATACAGTAAAGCTTTGGGTTGAAAATGCGATTGGATGCCTTTCGGATACAACAGCTGTAACGATATTGGTAAATCCATTACCCACCGTAGCCATTACTGCACCGGCCTCCGATTGCCAGAATATTCTGATACAGTTTAATGACAATTCCACTGCCAATGCCGGAACCATAACTGCATGGAACTGGAACTTTGGTGACGCTATAGTTGATAATGTACAGAATCCTGCTCACCGGTATTTTATTTATGGAGACCTGATGGTTTCGCTAAATGTAACGACCGATAAAGGCTGCACAGCTACCGGTACAAAACCTATTTTAGTACACCCGGCACCCGCAATGGATTTTTCTGTAATGGCCAATTGCTCCGGTGCCAATGCACAGTTTACCAATTTAGCGCAATTGCCGGGTGGCAGCCAAAGCGACCTTAGTTTTGTATGGCGTTTTAACGATCCGGGAGCCACCCCTTTAAATCCTGATACATCATTACTTACAAATCCGGTGCATATTTTTAATGCAGGCGGTAACTATAATGTAAGTCTTCAGGCCACTTCACCGTTTAATTGCAGGGCCATTTTTGTAAAACCGATTACAATTGTTGGACAGCCACAAGTGCTCATTCAATTACAAAAACAATTTTGTAGCAATACCATACCTTCATTTACCGACAATTCGGTTGTACCATTTGGTATACTTTCCCGCCGTACTATTTATTGGGATTGGGAAAATACACCCACAGTTTCGGTAGTGGATAATGCCCCGGCTATAGGCAAAGTTTACCTGAATCAGTATCCAACTTTCGGCGGAAATACTACCAGAATGATAGTAATTAAAAATATTGCATCATCGGCCAATGGCTGTAATACAGAGCGTTACGATACCATACAGTTATTACCGGTTCCCCAGTTGGCTTTTGATAGCATTGCTCCGGTTTGTATTTCACCAAATGCTTTTGCCATTACGCAGGCAAGAGAAACGGGCGGCATTAATGGAACGGGCAGCTTTAGTGGTAATGGGGTGATGGGTGGAGGAAGTTTTAATGCTGCACAAGCAGGAGTGGGGCAGCATAGAATTGTCTATACTTTTACACCGGCAAACGGCTGTGTAAATACAATCTTCAGAAATATACAGGTAAATCCTTTGCCTATAGCAAATGCAGGAATTGATAAAACCATTATACAGGGAGGTAGCGCCTTGCTTGAAGGGACTTTTTCTGCCAATACCGCATCGATAAACTGGGCTCCGGCACAAACACTAAATAGTACCACAATACCTAGGCCACTAGCAACACCAATTATAGAAACAATGTACACAGTAACGGCTACCACTACAGAAAACTGTACTGCATCGGATAGTGTATTGGTGAAAATATTACCAGCTTTAAAGATTCCAAATGTGTTCAGCCCTAATAAGGATGGTATCAACGATGTCTGGAATATACCTTTACTCAATTCTTACCTTAACTGTAAAATGGATATTTATGACAGGTATGGCCGTAAAATATTTTCTTCTGTAGGATACAAACTACCGTGGGATGCAACGTTAAACGGCCAGAAACTGCCTGTAGGTGTGTATTATTATTTGTTAGACATAAAAAATGGCAAACCCCCGGTTAGTAGCTCTGTTACAGTGGTAAGATAAGGGAGTAGGGATGGGTGAATAGGAAGTGGCAAGTGGTAAGTAGGGAAAAGTGAGTGGGAAGAAGCTATGTAGGAAGTGGTGAGTATGAAAACAGCTACTTTGTAGAGGATTAAAGCCACTGTATTTTTATTCAAAATGGCTAAAAGTAGGCTTGTTTAAATCAGAAATTATACATCACATATCATAAATCAGAATAGGTGTTTCTGCTTAATTATCGTAAACCAATAACTCTTAAATTTGCTTCATGAGAAAATGTTTTTTGATTTTGTTGTGTGTGGTTACCATAGCTGCAAATGCTCAGCAGCGTCCGCATTAC
>JAYUTQ010000060.1:0-2033 GCA_043755055.1 Chitinophagaceae bacterium
AAACGAATAAGCCTTGACAGAGACCATCATCACCCTCGACACCGTAAACCCAATCGAATTCTTTGGTGTAAACAACGTCAAACTGGATCTGCTAAAAAAGAAATTTCCACTCCTTAAAATCTTAGGAAGGGGAACACAGTTAAAGTTAGCAGGTGCTCAGGAACAGATTGTTAGTGCAAAGGAAAAAATAGAACTGGTTATCCAGTACCTCGAAAGAAACGGACACCTCACAGAAAGTTATTTTACCCAAATCCTCGGCGGCGACGATGCCGAAACGGTTGACAATTTTGTAGAACGCAATCCCAACGAAGTATTGGTTTTTGGCCCCAACGGAAAAACTGTAAGGGCCCGTACATCTAACCAAAAAAAGATGGTAAGCGAAAGCGATACCAACGACATTGTATTTGCCATTGGCCCCGCCGGTACCGGCAAAACCTATACTGCTGTGGCTTTGGCCGTAAGGGCATTAAAAAACAAATCAGTAAAAAAAATTATTCTTACAAGGCCTGCGGTAGAAGCGGGTGAAAGCCTTGGTTTTTTACCCGGCGATTTAAAAGAAAAGATTGACCCGTATCTGCGGCCATTGTACGATGCATTGGACGACATGATACCTGCCGACAAACTGGGCTATTATATGAGTACCCGTACCATAGAAATAGCACCGCTTGCTTATATGCGTGGCCGTACTTTGGACAATGCATATATCATTTTGGATGAAGCGCAAAATGCTACGGACTTGCAGTTAAAAATGTTTCTTACACGTATTGGTGCCAATGCGAAAGCCATTATAACCGGTGATATGACGCAGGTGGATTTACCCAAAAATCAGCGGAGCGGTTTAGAAAAAGCTACCCGTATTTTAAAAGGTGTGAATGGCATAGCACATATAGAACTGGATGAAGAAGATGTGGTACGCCACCGACTGGTAAAAGCCATTATAAAAGCTTACGACAGGGAAAAAATAGAAGAAGATAAAATTGATGCAGAACGTGAAAAAAAATATTATAACCGTTAGTTTTTTTGTAGCCATAAGTCTGCTAATAAGCTGTAAGCAACAGGAAAAACAACCAAAGAATCCCGTGTCAGACGACCGGGATTCTTTGTATCAAAAAGAGCGGCTGGAAAAGTATTATAAGGCTGTGTTGCCACAAATTGCAGCAATAGCAAAGAGTGGTGATATTGTTACCCGCTGCGGCAGCGACCTTACAAGTGAAATCATCCGCAGATTGAATGAACGGGACATTACCTACAGCCATATTGGTATTGTAAGTATTGAAAACGATACCGTTTTTGTTTACCATTCTATTGGCGGCGAATTTAACCCCGACCAAAAGCTGAAACGGGAAGAACTATGGTCTTTTACACACCCTGCTGATAATAAGGCTGCTGGCATCTTCCGCTTGCCTTTAAACGAAAAGCAAAACAATATCCTGATCAAGGAAGTACACCGCCTTTACAAAGCAGGTATGCCATTCGACATGGATTTTGATTGGTACACAAACGATCGGCTGTATTGTGCCGAGTTTGTAGTAAAAAGTTTGGATAAAGCCCTGGGCGACACCAACTATTTTCACCATACCAAATTAATGGGCAAAGAAGGCGTGGGTATAGATGATGTAACCAAAAATAAAAATGCTGTGGAGTTGGGAAAATGGGATTACTAAGACCAAGAAAAATTTCACCGCAGAGGCAGAGAGACGGAGAGTAACGCTGAGTTTTTTTGAATTGTGGTATTCGCTATTATTTCTTCTCATCTTCTTTTTTTTCTCTGCGTTACTCCCCGTCTCCCTGCCTCAGCGGTAACTTTTGTATTTTAATTTTATAAAATTTTGAATATGCTTAGCAATGAACATCTAAACCAACTTGGTGCCATTATACTTGATGCAGCAATTGCAGACCATAAGGAACTTGGCCCGGGTTTGCTGGAATCTGTTTATCAGTTTGCAATGGCAAAAGAATTAGAATTGAGAGGCATTTCATCACAACAAAAAGTGATAGTGCCATTGTTTTACAAAGGCTATGATACCGGTAAA
>JAYUTQ010000061.1:0-4460 GCA_043755055.1 Chitinophagaceae bacterium
CCAAACCTTGGCGGCATGCAATGGATGGAAGGCAAAGTGCCCACACCAAAAGGCGAAATAGAATTGTACATAAATACCACCCACATAAAAGTGAAGAGCCCTGCAGGTTTGGGAACTTTAATAGTAAAATCTAAAGTAATGCCATCAGGTGCTTATGCCATGGACAAAGGCAACAATATGTACGAAGTAAGAATAGAACAAGGCCGTGATTATGATATTATGTACGAGGCGATGAAATAAGAAATCGGTGGTTGTCTGGCTTTGCCCCTCTCCGCAAGGAGAGGGGTTGGGGTGAGGCGTCCCTCAGCAAAATGAAACGATTATAAGCAAGTGATAACCACAGCATTACTGAAGCAAAAAATGAAACACATATCTCTCATATTATTTTTCGGACTGCAAAAGGTAATCGCCATTGCCCAACTGGTAGATAAAACCCCCGCAGCCATCCCGGCAATCCCTACTATTTACAATGCCGAACCCTACGAAGACCCTTTAATAAGCGGCATCAACAGGGATGCCTCAAGGGCCACTTCATATTCATTTACTACAATATATGAGGCCCTTACCTGCGACAGAAATAAAACCAGCAGGTACTTGACTTTAAATGGCGACTGGGATTTTTCTTTTGCCATGAAACCTGCCGATGCTCCAATAGATTTTTACAAAAGCCGGGTTAGTAATTGGAAGAAAATTCCTGTTCCTTCAAGTTGGGAAATGCAGGGCTATGATAAACCGATTTACAAAAGTGCGGTCTATCCGTTTCGCCCTGTAAACCCGCCACATCCGCCGATGGATTACAATGGCGTGGGCTGTTATCAGCGATCATTTACAAAACCAACAGAATGGAAAAATATGAACATCACGTTGCATTTTGGCGGCGTCAGTTCTGCATTTAAAGTTTGGGTAAATGGGAAATTTGTGGGCTATGCCGAGGATAGTTTTTTAAGTTCTGAATTTAATATCACCCCCTATTTACAGGATGGTGAAAACATCATTTCTGTTTGGGTAATCCGCTGGAGTGATGGCAGTTTTTTAGAAGATCAGGATCAGTGGCGTATGAGCGGCATCCATCGTGAAGTGATGCTGAAAGCCGAACCTAACTTACGCATTGCAGATTTCTTTTACCAAACAAAATTGGATAAAGATTATAAAGATGCATTGCTCAGTATTCGTCCTCGAATCGACAATTTTACCGGTAAAGAAATACTTGGATATAAAATAAAAGCACAGTTGTTTGATAAAAATAATCAGCCCGTTTTAGCTCAGCCTTTGGAAAGAACAGCAGAGTCAATTATAAATGAAATTTACCCACGGCTCGATAATGCTAAGTTTGGTTTGCTTGAATCAAAAATTATAAACCCAGCCAAGTGGAGCACGGAAGAACCGAACCTGTACACGTTGGCACTTTCGCTGGAAGACAGCATGGGCAACGTTTTGGAAGTAAAGAGCTGTAAGCTCGGTTTCCGTTCAATCGAATTTTCAAAGACAGATAGTAAGCTGCTCATCAATGGAAAACAGACTTATCTCTATGGTGTTAATCGCCCCGATCATCACCCAATAAAAGGTAAGGCATTGGCAAGAGAAGATATTTTGCAGGATGTACTTACTATTAAAAGATTTAATTTTAATTGCATCCGTTTAAGCCATTACCCAAGCGACCCTTACCTGCTCGATTTATGCGACGAGTTTGGTATTATGGTGATAGATGAAGCCAATCTTGAGACACATGGCCTGGGCGGAAAACTGAGCAATGATGCCGCATGGACAGGTGCCTATCTTGACCGCTGCACAAGGATGGCATTGAGAGATAAAAATCATCCTTCGATTATTTTCTGGAGCCTGGGTAATGAAGCTGGTCGTGGCCCCAACCATGCGGCAATGGCTGCGTGGATCCACGACTTTGATATTACACGACCTGTGCATTACGAACCCGCCATGGGCAGCCCCAAAGAAGCAGGCTATATCGACCCAAGTGATCCACGTTACCTGAAATCAAACGACCATAGCCATCGCATACAAAATCCACTTGACCAGCCTTATGTAGACATTGTAAGCCGCATGTACCCTAGTGATTATACGGCACCATTATTGGCCAATCAACCCAATGGCGATACAAGGCCTATCTTTTTTTGTGAGTACGCACATGCCATGGGCAACAGCGTAGGCAACATTAAAGATTTATGGGATCAATGGAGAAATACTAAACGTATCATCGGTGGCTGCATCTGGGAGTTTAAAGATCAGGGTTTGATGAAGAAAGACAGTGCAGGTGTAGAGTATATTGCTTACGGAGGTGATTATGGCGAAAAGTATTTTGACAACTTTACAATCAAAGGAATTGTAAACAGCGATGGCAAACCTAAGGGTGCCATGTGGGAATGTAAAAGGGTATTTCAACCTATAGAATCTGAATTGATAAGTGCCGAAAATGGCCTCGTAAAAATAACCAACCGTGCTGCGGTTATTAATGTCAATATTTATACGGCTTCCTTTATTATTAAAGAAGACGGCAAGATTATTATGGCCAAAGAAATGGCACCCATTCATCTTGCTGCCGGTAAAGATTCCATCATCAATATTTCATCATATTATCCTAAAATGAAACCGAACTGCGAGTATCATGCCGAACTGCATTTTTCTTTAAGCAAGGATGAAAGCTGGGCCGGTAAAGGGTTTGAGATAGCATCAAATCAATTTCAGATTAAAAAATCCGCACCGCTTTATAACATTGATAATAGAGGACCTAAGCTTTCGATTCAAGAAACCCCGACAGGTGTAATGGTAGAAGGCAATAATTTTTCAATTAGTATAAGTAAGATAAAAGAAGGTGGTTTGAGCTCTTACATTTACAAAGGACAGCAGCAAATATTTCAGCCATTATTGCCACATTTTACCCGACCGCAAACTGACAATGACAAACGTGGCTGGAAACCCCAACGAAAACTAAAACAGTGGTACAATAAGGATTTAAAACTCGTAAAGACAACTGTTACAAAAAACCGAAATGACGTAGCTATTGAAAACAGTTATAGTTTACTAAATGATAGTGCTTCAGTAAAAGTGGTGTATCGTATCAACAGAGACGGGGTGATAAAAGTGGCGTACACATTGAATCCTAAACCGGGCCTGCCAAATATTCCAAAAGTGGGTATGCAAATGGGGATTGAAAATAGTTTTACAGATATCGAATGGTTTGGCAAAGGCCCAATGGAAAATTACATTGATAAGGCTTATGGTTTTGATGCAGGCATTTACAAGCAGCCCATCAATGAGTTTATGGAAAACTATGTCATACCGCAGGAAAACGGCAACCGTACCGATGTTCGCTGGATGTATTTATCAAACCAAAATAAAGAAGGATTACTAGTAGTCGCCGATAGCCTGTTAAGTATGGGTGCATCTCTATACACCGATGAAAATATAGAGGCTGCGAAGCATACCAACAAACTTAAAAATGCAGGTTACATCACCCTTAATATCGACCTTATTCAAATGGGTGTTGGTGGCAATGATAGCTGGAGTGATGTAGCAGCACCTTTAGAGCAATATCAGGTAAAAGCAAAACCTTACAGCTACAGTTTTTACCTCTTGCCGTACAATAAAAGCAAGGAAGAAATTGGTATTGTAGTTAAGAAAATTAAATTTTAAAAGGGTGTATTATGAAAATTATTTCAGGGTGTTTGGTTATTATAATATCACTTTTTTGGGGAAAGACTTTTGCACAAAACAAAGGGATTACGAATACTACGAAAAGCCCATTTGCAAAACTGCAAAGCATTGACATGGGTCATGTGCAATGGACCAATGGCTTTTGGGCAGAACGTATGAAAGTTTGCGAGGATTCAATGGTGCCACATTTGTGGGCTACATATACCGATAAAAAAATAAGCCACTCCTTTAATAATTTTGAAATAGCCGCAGGGCTTGATACGGGTAATTTTAAAGGGCCATCTTTTCATGATGGTGATTTTTATAAAACGTTGGAAGCCGTTTCCGGTTTGTATGCCAAAACAAAAGATCCGAAGCTGGGTGCCATGATGGACCATGCGATTTCGGTTATTGGAAAAGCGCAAACATCTGAAGGATATATCTATACTAAGGCCATTATATAGCAAAAGAAAAGTGGTGAGAAAAGGATGTTTGATGACAAGCTAAGTTTTGAAGCATATAATTTTGGTCACCTGATGACAGCGGCCTGTGTGCATTACCGTGCTACCGGAAAAACAACTTTACTTGGCATTGCTAAAAAAGCTACAGATTTTCTAATTGGCTTTTACAATAATGCAAGTGCAGAACAGGCTCGTAATGCCATTTGCCCGTCTCATTACATGGGCATTACCGAGATGTACCGTACAACTGGAGACAAAAAATACCTCGAACTCGTATATCAATTAATATATTTACGAGTTCGAGGTATTTTTTGTCTCCAGTTGTACGGTACATCTCGGTAATGCCCATGT
>JAYUTQ010000062.1:0-4455 GCA_043755055.1 Chitinophagaceae bacterium
GGATCGTTTTTTACAATGGCTAGAAATTCTTTTTTTATTAGCTGATATTTTTTTTCATCTTTCTCTTTTACAACGGCAGCATTCCAGGCGGTTAATCCAAAAAAGAATTTCGCTTGTATAGTGCCAAGATTATCATCCATGGATAAAGTTGGAACAACAAATTGCATTAATAAATCAGAGAATTTTACATCAGATTCATTAATAATAGTACCCATTCCATTTTGGGCATTTCTCGTTTTTAGTGTATGGGCAGATGGCGAAAGCCCATTCAATCCCAATGCGTCCTGTTCCGTTTGGTTTTTAGCATCTTTTAGCCGCCTTGCTTTTTTTCTGTTATAAGCTTTACTCATATATTTATTTTATGGCTCCAAAATACTATTGTTTTAAAAATTCACTTGTTCAAGAAAAACAAAAAAATTATTTCAACTTCCGCACCCCAAGCCACAAACTATTTAATGCCAATACCACATCGCTGCCGCCCATAATCAGGGCACCCATGGCCGGGTGTAAATAACCCATTGCCGCCACGGGTATGGCAACGATGTTATATGCAAATGCCCAAAACAAATTTGTTTTTACGGTATTGTAAGTGGCCCGCCCAAGCAGCATGGCAGTGGGCAATTTGGTAAGGCCATTATTGGTAAGCACTACCGAGGCACTTTGTATGGCCAATTGCGATGCTGCCGATAAAGAAATGCTAATAGTAGCCTTTGCCAAAGCCGGTGCATCGTTGATGCCATCGCCTACCATTACGGTTGGGGCAATGCTGCAAAGCCTTTCTATATGTTGTAATTTTTGCTGCGGGGTTTGTTCGGCCAGCACTTCATCCATACCCAGCAAATCGGCTATGGGCTTGCATTTGGCCAATGTATCGCCGCTAAGCAATATAGTTTTTACACCTTGTTGTTTGCAAAATTCTATGATGGATTTTGCTTCCGGCCGCAGCTCATCTTCAATATCTACCCAACCAATTAAAACATCGTTTTTTGTAATGTAAAGATGGTGGGTTTTGTCTTTGATGTTGTTACTGATTTTATACGAACCAATCAAAAAAACATTCCCTTCCTTATCTGTCCCCTTTACCCCCAGCCCTTTTTTTTCTTCTGTCTTTTTCCACTTAATGGTATCGGTTTGTTTCCATGCCTCGCTAATGCTTTTGGCTATAGGGTGGCTGCTCATTTTTTCTAATGAGTACACGATTTTTTTAAATTCATCATCGTTTAAACCTTCGGCATTAAACCCTGCAATTTTAAATTTACCTGTCGTTAATGTGCCTGTTTTATCAAACACCATTTGCTTGATGGATGCAAACAATTCCATACTCGCAGGTTGGGTGTACAGTATGCCATTACGTGCCGCCCTACCCATACCTACTGCAAGGGCAGCGGGTGTAGCCAGCCCCATTGCACAAGGGCATGAGATCACCAAAACAGCTATAGCTCTCATCAGGCTTTCGCCAAATGTGTGGTGGCCAATAAGCATATTCAAGCCAAGGGTGACGGCCGCAATAATGAGTACTGCCGGTACAAAAATGCCGCTGATTTTATCTGCCAGTTGCTGCACCGGAGGCTTATGGGTTTGTGCATCCTGCATTAGTTGTACAATGCCATTCATCACCGTAGCAGCACCCACGGCACTAACATAGGCTTTAACATTGCCATTGGCCAGCACACTGCCGCCAATTAAAATATCGCCTTGCTTTTTGTGTACCGGCAGGCTTTCGCCGGTGATGATAGCCTCATTTACCTCCACCTCACCGCTCAATATTTTGCAATCCATCGGCACTTCTTCGCCGGTTTTTATCAGTATCAGGTCGCCTACTTTCAGGTCTTTATTTTCTATGGGGAAAATCAGTTCGTTGTGTTCATCATCATAAGCAATCATATTGGCCATTACCTTATGCTGTTTGGTCAGTTCCTTTATTTGCTTCTGTGTTTTTTCGATGCTGATATGTTCCAGCCAATTGCCAAAAAATACAATGGTAATGATGGATGCGGACGTTTCAAAAAACAGGAATTCCGGCCTGTTGGCAATCAGGCCAATCAGGCTGTATATGAACGCTGCAGAAGAACCCAAGGCTATTAAAACGTTCATATGGAAAATACCCTTGCTCAGGTTTTTCCAGGCGCTTATGCCAAAATAATTCATGCCCACAATAAAAACGGGAATGGTGAGTGCCAGTTGCACATAACCATTGTGCAACCAATGCCAGGGCAGCCACATGTGGGCCATCAGCACCAATGTAAATGGCAGGCAAATAAGGAACCGAAGCAAGTGTTTGTTGATGCCCGGTTCGCCATTCTGGCTATGGTCGTGGCCGTGGTGATCCATTGCTGCACCTGCTGCAGCTACAGTATATCCAAGGCTTTCCACGTTTTTTGCTGCGGTGTCTACGGTGCCGTTTAGGGTTACTGTTTCGAAAGTTACATCGCCGCTTACATGATTTACTTTAATATTTTCCATGCCCTGCTTTTGCAGGCTTTTAGTTATCGCCGCGGCACAGCTTGCACAGTCCATGCCGCCTACTTTCCATTTAACTTGTTCCATGCTGCAAAATTACCAATGCTTTGCCAGTGGCGGGTTTGGTTTGGCGTAAATATGTTTGCAACGGTGTTGTGGTAAAGTTATTTTTCGCCATCAATGACTAAGGAACGAAGAAACACGAAGGACTTTTTGTGCAACTTTGTTTCTTTGTCCTTTGTGGCAAATTCCATCTTATTTTTCTTTAAATTCGATTTTGAAATTATTATTATGACAGCTTTTGCAAATCTTATAGACGACTTCCAGACTCTTTCAATGGAGGAGATGGAAGATGCCCAAAGCCTGATGAAAAAAATATTGATTGAAAGAAAAAGAGAACAATGGGCAAAGCAAATAGAAGAGAATAAAATACTGCATCAAGAGGGTAAATTATTTAAGCCTGAATCTATGGATGCGTTGGTTAAATGGTTAGCAGCCGATGATTGATATTTCTTATTCTGTTCAATTTAGGAGAACATATAAAAGGTGGGTTAGAAATCACCCCGACAAAGCATTGTTGTTTACAGAAAAGATATTGCTTTTTTCAAAAGATCCTTTCAACAAAAGCCTTGCTACACACAAACTCGTCGGCAAACTCAAAGGTGCATGGGCGTTCTCTTTAGAATACGACTTGCGGGTACTTTTTACATTTACGACCGATACTGAAGTTATTATCGAAGACATTGGCACCCACGACGAGGTGTACTAACCACACAAGCCAATGACACCTATCCACCAAATACTCCAGCAACATTTTGGCCACGCCAATTTCCGCCCACAACAGGAGGACATAATCAATGCCGTTTTGCAGGGCAACGATGTATTGGCCCTACTTCCCACAGGAGGCGGAAAATCGTTATGTTATCAGGTTCCTGCTTTGGCAAAAGATGGGCTTTGCCTCGTTATCAGCCCGTTGATTGCGTTGATGAAAGATCAGGTAGATCATTTACGAAGAAAAAATATCACTGCTTTTTCATTACACAGCGGCTTGTCTTTTTACGAGGTAAAACAAACATTGAAAGCCGCATCCGAAAGCAACTGCAAGTTTCTGTATGTATCGCCGGAACGGCTGCAAACCAATGTCTTTAAAGAATGGATTTCGTCGCTTGACATTAGTTTGATAGCCGTAGACGAAGCCCATTGCATCAGCCAGTGGGGCTACGATTTCAGGCCACCCTATTTAAAAATTGCTGACCTGAGAGAGCGGCTTCCAGGCATACCCATACTGGCATTAACAGCCTCGGCTACGCCGGATGTACAACAGGATATTTGCGACAAGTTGCTCTTTAAAAAAGCCAATATTTTCCGGCAATCATTTGCAAAGCCTAACCTTTCTTTTAGTGCATTTCAATTGCCGAGCAAATACAATAAGCTAAAGGAAATTTTGCAAAATGTACCGGGTAGTGCATTGGTGTATTGTAAAAACAGGCGTCGCACTAAAGATATTGCAGGCCTGCTACACGCCGATGGCATTGTGGCCTCCTTTTACCACGCAGGCCTTACGGCAGAACAACGTACCCAACGCCAGCAGGAATGGATTGAAAATAAAACCCGTGTAATGGTTTGCACCAACGCCTTTGGCATGGGTATAGATAAACCTGATGTACGCACCGTGGTACACATGGATGTGCCCGAAAGCCAGGAAAACTATTATCAGGAAGCAGGCCGTGCAGGAAGGGATGGAAAAAAAGCTTACGCTGTATTGCTGTTCAGCCATCTGGAACTTGAGGATATGAAGCAGCTGCCCGAAGCAAAATTTCCGGTGATGTTTGATATACGACGGGTGTATCAGGGGCTGTGTAATTACCTGCAAATACCCGAAGGCATTGGCGAAGGACAGTATTACGATTTCGACATTCGTGTATTTTGCGACCGCTGGAAACACGAACCGATGCTGGTGGCCAATGTGATGAAAACGCTGGAACAGGCTGGTTA
>JAYUTQ010000063.1:0-4445 GCA_043755055.1 Chitinophagaceae bacterium
CCACGTCGGCATTGTAAAGATCTATAATGAACATGCAAAGTGATTAAGATTGTTGGGTAATAAATTTTATTCACAACAAATTGGTTGGCAGATGATGCAAATAAAAATTCCAAATTTTTTATACGCTTCTTATAATTAAGTCCCTTTATCTTATAGGATATAATCATTTTCAATCCAGTATAAAGCATAGGGTACGTCTTTTTAAAGCTCTTCGTATTTTATACAGCTTCGTAATATTACCAATGTATGCCTTACTTATTTTTATAGTGGTGAGGCAATATTTTAATGACGATTACCTCGATTTCAAGTTTAGCAGGGTCTATTGGAAAGCAATAATCATATTTATGGTACTTGTAATTACCACTATCATTTTATTTATTTTACGTGTTAACACAAAAAAAGCTATCAAATTTCTTAAGAAAAATGATAGAAATGAGGTGAAGTATCAACAGATTTTTAAAAAAACCCGTTCTACCATCATTGTTTTATTGGCTATAGACATAGTAATGCTTCTTTTTTTAAACAGGGTTGTCTCATAATCACAAACCTGATTTCGCTTTCAAGCCGAAGTAATGCTAGTATTTTAAAACCGGACAAGCGTTTTATTTTAAAACACTATTATGAGGTGAAATTTAATGGCAAATTTTTTATACTATTAAGTTAACTATGAAATATGGCATGACTGATAATCTGGTTGCTAATATATTAGTTTCACAATTGGGGCTACCAAGTAACCAGTTGGGTTCGTGGACACAGATTCTAGAATACATGTTATGTCACTACCCAGAAAACAGAATAGACTATCTGTTATGTGGGTCCCCAGACATTCCTTTTCATTCCCAATCTACAAAACGCATTATTTGTGACTATTTAAAATGGGAGATAAACCGGCAGTGGTATTACCCTTTAAAATACAGGAGCTACGTAAAGGCTTTAACAAACATTATTGCCAACCACGATTTTGCAGTAATTGTGGTGATGGATAATCCCAAGCTTAAAAACATTGTAACCGACACCATTGAAAAAAACGGTTGGCAGAAAAAATGTCGGGTAATTTTTATACAATGCGGATTTTCTTATGAATTTACCAGAGATGAGTATAGGGATTTTAGAAAAGGATTGCATGAATTAGTATTGCTTACCCAAAAATCGTATGAATACGAACGGAATAAATACCATGAATATCCATTTTTAGTACATGTACTGCATAACCCCGTACGGCAGGATGTTTTTTTTAAAATAAATGATGTAGAAAAAGCCCAAAAGCGACAAGCGTTGGGTATTGATACAAACGACACCATGTTTTTATGGATATCCCACGACCGTCCTAAAAAGGGGCTTGATATTATATTAAACATGTGGCCGGCTATTGTGTATAAATACCCCACCGCCAAACTGATTATAGTTGGGGCCAAAAGAGAGATTTCTTTAACAGGCTTACGTTTCGAAGGAAAATTACCTAACGCAAAACTGGCAAAATATTATCAGGCTGCCGATGTTTTTCTATTCTCATCACTTTGTCAGGAAGGGTTTGGACTAAGCCTTGCAGAGGCTATGAGTTGCGGGTGTTATTGTATAGCGTCAGATGTGGGTGGGGTAAACGAATTTTTTAAAGGTGATAACGGCATACTTGTTGGTAATCCTAATGTACCAAAGGCATGGGTTACAGCTATTGACCATTATTTCAACCAGAAAAAGGGTGGCAGTAACCAAATTGTCACTTCATTTTTAACTTATAATGAATGGTGTTTTAAGTTTCAGCAAATCATTAGTAATTCTATTGAATTTTTAATCAGGTCTGCCAACCGTTAACTTTACCGTTTCAGTCAACAAGATGAATTTTAATGAAAGAAATAACAGTTGCTAAAGTGCTGCTAACGGAGGTAGGAATTCCAAGTAACGGATTTGTATCGTGGCCGCAACGGCTTGAATATCTTACCCAGCATTTCCCCAATAATAAGTTGGATTATCTTATATGCGGCCATTCAGATAATAGCTTCAATTCAGCCCATACTAAAAGAATACTTTGCAAAGAACCCGGTCGTATTTCCAACAAACTTTTTGCGAAGAAGCGCTTTTCTGCTTTTGAACAGGCATTGGCTGGTATAGCAGCCAACCATAGTTTTGTAATTGTATGTGTGGTAGACTCCATGAAGCTTAAAAGTGTACTCCACCAGTTTATAACTAATAATGGGCTCGATAAAAAAGTGAAACTCGTTTTTTACCAATGCGGTTACAGCTACTACCTTGATGCTACTGAATACTTAAAATTTGCTACCGGTATTTCTGAATTAATATTACTTAGCAAAAATTCATACCTGTACGAGTTTCACAGGTATCCAATTATGCCGTATCCGGTGCATGTAATGCACAACCCAATTAATCACACTATTTTTAAGCCATTGCCGCTGGCCCAAAAACTGGCTTTGCGTAAAAAAATGGATTTTGAAGCGGCTACACAATTTATTTGGGTAAGCCACGATAAGCCTGTAAAAGGATTGCAGGTAATATTAGAAGCCTGGAAGCTTTTTTACAGCGAAAAGAAAAACGCAGTATTACATGTGGTAGGGGTAAAAAGAGAGGAACAAATTCCCGGTGTTATATTTCATGGTAAAATACCCAATAAGGAATTGCCGGAATGGTATCAGGCTTCGGATGTGTTTATTTTTTCGCCTATGCGAAACGAAGGCTATGGCCTTGCAGTAGCAGAAGCTATAAGTTGTGGATGCCTTGGCATCAGCACCTTTGCCGGTGGAGCTGTTGATTTTTTTAAAGAAGGCGAACATGGCATTGGCATTAGCGAACCTAATTTTTTAGAATCCTGGTCCAATGCCTTTGACAAAGCTATTAGCGATCTACCTGCTTTTCAAAAAGCACATGAGGATGATTACCGGAAACCACCCCCATTTACCACTTACGATGAATGGTGTTCCGGTTTTATGGCCATTTTTGAAAATATAGAAAAGAGACTGTTATAATAAAGATCAAATTCCAAGGAGCAAGAATCAAGACGTCAGATATTAACATTAGCCCTGACTCTTGATTTCTGGATATTGAAACTTGATTTTTTTAAGCTTGAAGCTTGGACCTTGAACTTTGAAACTTGAACCTAGAAACTAAAAAGAGCATGTGCGGCATCAGCGGAGTAATACATTATAAGTCAAAAGATAAAGAGCAGGACGCCATTTACAAATCGGTGGCCAATATGCAATACCGCGGGCCGGATTGTACCGACCATTATTTTGATGATGTGGCATCGCTTGGCCATGTACGGCTTTCAATTATCGACCTCAATCCGAGAAGCCATCAGCCATTCCATAGTAACTGCGGCCGGTTTGTGATGATTTATAATGGCGAAGCTTATAACTATCTCGATGTACGCAGTAAGATGTTGCAGGAAGGATTTGTGTTCCGTTCTGAATCTGATACTGAAGTATTACTGGAAGGATTTATTAAATACGGCCCGGATATTTTACAGCAACTACGAGGCATGTGGGCTTTTGTAATTTGGGATAAACAGAAACAGAAGGCCTTTATAGCCCGTGACAGGTATGGCGAAAAACCATTTTACTATCAATGGAAAGAAACCGAACAGCGGTTTGCATTTGCCAGTAATCTTGCAGCCATAAAGCCGTTGGTAAGCGGCGAATTGAAAATAAATCCCGATGCTGTTCGGCAATTACTTAATTATCAGTTTATTGTACAGGATACATGCATTTATAAAGGCATACAAAAACTGCCGCCTTCACATTATGCCTGGGTAAGCAATAAAGGCATAGAAATGCACCATTACTGGCAACTCGATTACCGTCAAAAGCATGGTAAGAGTTATAATCAAATGAAATCGGAAGCCAAAGATTTGTTGATCAATAGCATTGAAGGCCAGTTAATTGCCGATGTTCCTGTAGGATTGTTTTTAAGCGGTGGTGTAGATAGCGGCGTTATTGCAGGCATGGCATCTAAAATTAAAAAAGACCTCATGGCCATTACCATGACGGTGCCAGGAAATGAACAGTATAACGAAGAAGATAATGCTGCAAAAGTGGCCAAACATTGTGGTTTAATTCACCACAAAGTGCCGCTAAACGAAAGCTGTATTGGCATTTTACCAAAAGTGCTTGCTACTATAGAGCCACTGGCAGATAGTTCGCTGATACCAAGTAGTTATGTGGCGCAGTACGCCGGCAAACACCTGAAAGTAATGCTGAGCGGCGATGGCGGCGACGAACTTTTTGGTGGCTACGGAATGCCATTAAAGTACCTTAAGGCAAACGAAAAGTATAGTAACAAAATGGCGGACGGCCTTATTTTACAAACCCTTAAAAATGCATATACCCCCGGCTATAAATTTGTGGCCGATAGGTTAACGGCGCCCCGTATCTTAAAAAGGGCCTCGTTAAGTACCTATTTTCAAAAGAATTTTTTTCCTTACGACCTGCAGAAAA
>JAYUTQ010000064.1:0-2024 GCA_043755055.1 Chitinophagaceae bacterium
CAGTGTACCGGGTACAATTCAAAATAATAATGAAAAAGATGAAGCAGCAGCCATGGTTCATTCACAAAAACCTTCCGTAAATCCTGAATCAATAGTTACGGATAACGATATGGAGGTATCAGGCAAAAATTCCAATACTGGCGTGGGTTTCATTTCATCTATTACAAATAACAACAAAGAGAAAAAGCATACAAAGAATAGCGGCCAGTATCCGGCAAATAATGATACCGATGATGTACTGCCTGAATACGGATTGATGATCAATAATACACTGCGGGATGAAAACACTTTTGTAGAAAATGAAGATCAGCAACTTGCATTCAGACAACTAATTCATTCGTCGTTCAACAAACTTTTACCCACACAATTATTACAGGCCAATTTAAAAACACCTGTATTACCCTGCCCAATTAATGACAACGAACCAAGAAACGATTGGTACGCCGACCTGTACGCCAGCCCTATGATGGCTTTTAAAAATGTAACCGATAAAGTCGCCGGCAAAAACATCAGTAGCAGCATGGATAGTACGTTGCACAAGCAGGTGTCTTTTAATGCAGGTGCGAATCTGGTAAAAAATATTGGAGAGCACTTTTTAGTAAAAGCCGGTGTTCAGTACAATCAGATAAACGAGGTTTTCCGCAACACCCGGGTAAACGAAATAAAACTGATTACGACCGTTACCATCCGCACTGTAATACTTGCACCCGGCGATACCATTTATATAAGAGATACATCGGTAATACAGCAGATAGGTACCGTAACCAAACAAACCCAAAACCACTACAAAAGCTGGGATATTCCGCTTATTATAGGTTACGAATTTGGTGGTAAAGACATAAGGCTCAATGCCAATGTAGGTGTAATAGCCAATATACGCAGCAGCTATCAGGGCAATATGCTGGATACTACACAGCAAACTATTAATATAGTCGATTATAAAACCACCGGTGTGTACAATACCAAGGTAGGCCTTGGCATATATGCCGGCCTGGCATTGGTAAAAGCAATAGGAAACAAAACCGATGTACTAATAGAGCCCCACGCAAGATGGAACCTGAACAACACCACAACCGATGCGGCATGGTTTAAGCAAAAGAACATTGTGGCAGGTATTTCCATAGGTGTTCGCTATAAATTAAACGGCAAGAGGCAACGTTGATAACCGCCACGGCATCTTACAAACACAATAAAAATTATGAAACGAATTTCCTTCCTTTTACTTCTTGCTGCTGCGGTACTATCTGGTTGCGAAAAAAGTTTTGAGAACTTTACACCCAACACCGGTAGCCCTGCTACCGATACGGTATGGGCATCCACGCCTGCCGGAAATTTTACTGATGTAAATACCCTACATCAAAATCTGGTAAGGGCGCCACTTGTAGATTCATTCTCACTTACAGCAAATACCGTCATTAGTTTTCCTGATGATATCCGGATTGAAATAGCTCCGAATTCTTTTAGCCTTAATAGCGGAACAGTGCCGGACGGGAAAGCGGCTATTGAGTTTTTTCTGTTAAAAAGTAAAGGCGATTTTATACGCTTTCGCAAACCCACAACAAGCAACGGCTATCTGCTTGAAAGTGGCGGCTCGTTTAACATTTATGTAAATAAAAACGGGCAGGCATTGCAGTTAATACCCGGCAAAATGATTAAGGTAAGTTACAGAGATGCAAACCCAAACCCTTTAATGACTGGCTTTACGGGTATGGCCCCTTTAACCGGTACGGGTGCCGCTAATTTTAATTGGGTAAAAGACGATTCAATATATGTAAGAACCACGCAATTGGGCTACGAAGTTTTTACCAATAAATTAAACTGGATTAACTGCGATTATTTTAGAGATACAGCAGCATTAAAAACAAGAATTGCCATCATTTTACCCATTGAATACACCAATCGCAACACCTCTTCTTTTATAGTGTACAAAAATATAAGAGCCGTAATGCAGATGGAAAGCGATGCTGTTAACCGCATTTGGCGCAAAGACAGGGTGCCGGTAAACAGGCAAGTTATTTATGTAA
>JAYUTQ010000065.1:0-2021 GCA_043755055.1 Chitinophagaceae bacterium
CCTGGATAAAATGTCGCCACGATGTGGCTATGACAGACCTTGTGACCTTGTCTCTACCAAAGTATCGCCTCGCTGAGGCTTAAATTAATGACATTGCCCTCCGGGATTTTTAAACACTGGATTTTTAATGATAATTTAAGGGAAGCCTGATTGGAAGTGCTGTACTATTTATAGTACAGGCTCCACCCAGGATTCATTTTCTTTTAGCAAATCAATCAATTCATCAACAGCAATGCTGCTGTCTACGTTTCGCTTCACTACCTCTTTGCCTTTGTACAAAGTAACTTTACCAATGCCGCTGCCTACATAGCCGAAATCTGCATCGGCCATTTCGCCGGGGCCGTTTACAATACAGCCCATTATAGCTATTTTAATGCCTTTGAGGTGGTTGGTTCTGGCACGGATCCGTGCTGTAGTTTCCTGTAACTCAAACAGTGTGCGGCCACAACTTGGGCAACTAATGTATTCTGTTTTGGAAATACGGGTACGTGTAGCCTGAAGTATTGTAAAAGCAGTGGAGTTGATAAATTGCTCCACAGAAGTATTATGAACATAATTTCTACCACTTGCATTCTTGATGCTTGATACTTGATGCTTGTAACTTTCTTCTGTCATACCAAGGCAAATACCATCGCCAAAACCATCTAAAAACAGAGCTCCGGTTTCTGTAGAATAATGGATTAAATGTTCATCAGGTGTTTGCCAGTTGCTGTCGGTTATCAGCACCACGGGGTTTTTAATATTGCGGTTCATAAGCTCCATAAACATGCGCCGAACCGCTGGCATGGCATGTTTATGGGTAGAGGAAAGGCATAGAACTACAGTTGGATTATTAGCCAATTCGTCCAGGTGGGTAAAATTAGTGATGCTTGTATCATCACTAAAGCAATCAAGCATTACAAAGTTTAGCGTATCACTAGCCACGTTTGAATCCAAAAAACCGGCACCATCATAAATAGGAAAATACTTGGATGCGTCGTTAGCTTCCTGCCAATAATTAGGCCATGTTATCACTTTCAGTGTTCCGGGCAAAGCAAAGCCCAGTACGGGTTTGCCTGTAAAAATATAATCCGCAGCGCCGTCGCTGATATTCCATTTGTCGGTTATTTCATCGTAAGTGTAGCCTACGCTTTGTAACGATGTTGGTGTAATAATATCCATCTTGCTCAGATCGGCAATAACTACAGGCACATGCTTACCGCCAATATTATCTACAGCAAATGTTTCCTTTCTTTTATATTCAAATGGCGAATAAGGAAGTTTCTCAATAGCAGGAATGCCTGAATCTTGAACCTTGATACTTAAATCTTGAACCTTGATACATGAATCTTGAACCTTGTATCTTTTCACCAAATCCATACAAACCGGTATCTCAAATTCGGGGTCTTCTGTTAGCGAAACCCTGATGGTATCCCCAATGCCATCTTCTAGTAAAGTACCAATGCCGGCTGCACTTTTTACACGGCCATCTTCGCCATCTCCGGCCTCTGTTACGCCAAGGTGTAAAGGATAGCATTCGCCAAATTCTTCCTGCATTTTATTTACCAAAAGCCTGTAAGCCTGCACCATTACCTGCGGGTTACTGCTTTTCATACTCAGTATTATCTGATGGTAATCCACCGCCCTTGCTATACGGAGAAACTCCATGGCACTTTCTACCATGCCCATGGCCGTGTCGCCATAGCGGCTCATAGTACGGTCGCTTAGGCTACCATGGTTAGTGCCAATACGCATGGCAGTGCCATGTTCTTTGCAAATAAGCACCAATGGCGTAAAACGTTCGGTAATGCGTTCTATTTCTTCCAAATATTCGGCATCGGTGTATTCTATCTGTTCAAATTTTTTCTTGTCAACATAATTGCCCGGGTTTACCCGTACTTTTTCTACAATCCGTGCCGCTATTTCAGCGGCGTTTGGCGTAAAATGTATATCGGCCACCAGCGGTGTGGTGTAGCCCCTGAGGTGCAGTTCGTCTTTGATTAGCTGCAGGTTTTCGGCTTCCTTTTTAGAAGGTGCTGTAA
>JAYUTQ010000066.1:0-10379 GCA_043755055.1 Chitinophagaceae bacterium
GAGTAATTCGCCATTTGCAAGGCCTTCGATAGTGGTCACTTTTTTACCCTCGGTGGTAACGGCCAAAGTAAGGCAAGCGTTAACCCGCTGCCCGTTTACATGCACCGTACATGCACCGCATTGACCATGATCGCAGCCTTTTTTGGTTCCGGTAAGATCTAATTGTTCTCTTAGTAAATCAAGCAGGGTTACCCGGCTTTCTACCTGCAATTTTTGTGCGATGCCATTAATTTCTACATTGAGTGGCATCTTTTCCAGTGCTGTGGCTAATGTTTCGCCATCGCCGCCTGCTTTTACAAATGCCGCCGGTGTTACTGCCAATGCAGCCAATATGGAAGATTGCTTAAGAAAGTTTCGGCGTGGATTATCTATCGTTTCGGGGGGCAAAACCGGTTGTTTATTTTCAGCCATAAGCATTCGTTATTTTATTGATGGTAATGGAACTGTATTCAGATACTATTGAGCCACAACTAAATTATGTTATTGACGGGTAGAAAACGGATTCTGAGACATTTTTTTAAAATAGTAATTGAAAACGGTAAGAAGGCCAGTCATTTGGTCATTGACAATGTTTTACTATTGACCCAATGACTTTTGTAATTTTTTGCTTTGATAATTTAATACACAGCCTACCCACAATCTGAAATCCTTTAGCCCCAACCTTTAAATCTACCGCCTTAATATTTACATTGCACCCATGCAACAGTATCTCAATTTGCTGAATGAAATTATTACTAATGGAGCGGATAAAAGTGACCGTACCGGAACGGGTACCCGAAGCATATTTGGCCATCAGCTACGGTTTAATCTGGCTGAGGGTTTCCCGATGGTGACTACTAAAAAGCTGCACCTTAAATCTATTATTTACGAACTGCTTTGGTTTTTAAAAGGCGATACCAATATTGCCTACTTAAAAGAAAACGGCGTTCGTATTTGGGATGAATGGGCAGACGAAAACGGCGACCTTGGCCCTGTGTACGGTAAGCAATGGCGTAGCTGGGAAGGTGCCGATGGCAGAACCACCGACCAGATAACATGGCTGATAAATGAGATTAAAACCAACCCCGACAGCCGCCGCCTGATAGTGAGTGCATGGAATGTGGCCGATCTGCCCAAAATGGCGCTAATGCCTTGCCACAATATGTTTCAGTTTTATGTAAGCCCAGCCCCCTCTAACTCCCCCGGTGGGGGAGGGCAGGAAGCCGCTGCGGGTAAACGCAGACTTAGCTGCCAGCTTTACCAGCGTAGTGCTGATGTTTTTCTGGGTGTACCTTTTAACATTGCATCTTATGCATTGCTTACCATGATGATAGCACAGGTTTGTGATCTGGAACCAGGCGATTTTGTGCATAGTTTTGGTGATGTACACTTGTATAGCAATCATTTTGAACAGGCAAAACTGCAGTTGACGAGAACACCTTTTCCTTTGCCTCAACTCAACATAAACCCGGCTGTAAAAGACATCTATGGTTTTACATTCGAAGATTTTGAGTTGGTGAATTACCAGTGCCATCCGGGAATAAAAGCAGCGGTGGCGGTGTAGTATTTAATGGATAATGATGTAATGGATAATTGAGTAATGGATAATGCAAAATGATGCAATGGATAATGATGTAAAGGATAACGATACCGATGGACCCAAACTGACAAATGACTTATTGACTATTGACCTATGACTACTGACCAAATAACGACTAACCCAATAACGATATCGCTAATTGTGGCGGCATCTACCAATAATGCCATTGGCAATAAAGGTGCGTTGCTATGGCACTTGCCCAACGACCTTAAATTTTTTAAGAACACCACATGGGCCATGCCGGTAATTATGGGCCGCAAAACTTTTGAAAGTGTAGGTAAGCCCTTGCCGGGACGAACCAATATTGTAATTACCACCCAACCCGGATGGCAGGCCGAAGGCGTAATAACAGCTTACAGTTTAGATGATGCAATACAAAAGGCAGCAGCAATGGCCACCAACGAAATTTTTATCATCGGCGGCGGGCAGATTTATGAGCAGAGTTTTGCAATAGCCAACAGAATTTACATGACCCGTGTGCATACCAATATTGAGGATGCCGATGCATTTTTTCCTTCAATTAAAGCAGCTGAGTGGCAATTGGTTTTTACAAAAGACATGGAACAAGATGCCAAGCATGCTTTTGATTATTCATTTGAAACCTGGGAAAGGAGTAATGGATAATTTTTTAATTGATAATGGATAATGACTTTCGCATTGTTTATTTATTTCCTAAATCCTCATTCACTATCCATTATTTCATTTTCCATTATCCATTAAAATGTACAGTCCTTTTCAATTAGCAAAAAGATACCTGAAATATTACATCACCGCTTCTAACGGTAAGGGGCATGGTACACATTCGCCGTTTGTCTTCGATTTTATTATTAATGTATTGAATGATAAGAGACAGTTTTACGCATATGAACAAATAGAAGCATTGAGGGCCAATTTGAAAACGGATACCACGGCAATAGTGGTGGATGATTGTGGGGCAGGTTCAGTTGTTTCAAAAACAAAAAACAGGCTGGTAAAAGAAATAGCCAATAGTGCATTGAAGCCTAAAAAATTTGGGCAACTCATGTTTAGGCTGGTGGATTATTATAATCCCAAAACGATCATTGAATTAGGCACTTCATTGGGTATTACGAGTGCTTATCTGGCAAAGGCAAGCAGTGCTGCAAAGGTTATTACAATGGAAGGTGCTCCGGCTATTGCTTCATTGGCACAACAAAATTTTGAGCAATTAGCTTTAAAAAATATTGAACTGGTGTTGGGCAATTTTGATGAAACGCTAGACCCTACTTTACAAAAAAATACACCCATAGATTTGGCATTTGTAGATGGCAATCACCGTAAGGAGCCAACGCTACGATACTTTGAGCAACTCATGAAACACAGCCATGAGCACACCATATTAATATTTGATGATGTACATTGGAGTAGCGAAATGGAAGCCGCGTGGGAAACCATTAAAGCTGATAATCGGGTAAAGCTTACCATCGATTTATTCTTTATTGGCCTGGTGTTTTTTAGAAAAGATTTTAAGGTGAAACAGCATTTTACCATCCGGTTTTAATTTTTTGCCACTAAGGATGAAGGCAGGAAGAAGCACAAAATAATTTCAATAATTAGATTACAATGGACATAGAAACGCTTCGCCAATATGCTTTAGCAAAACCCGATGTGGAAGAAGGGTTTCCCTTTGGGCCAACTGCCCTTGTTTTTAAAGCCAAAGGCAAAATGTTTTTGCTGATGGCTATGGATACACAGCCATTTCAGTTTAATGTAAAATGCGACCCGGAATTGGCCATAGAACTTAGGGAAACCTATCCGGACCATATATTGCCCGGCTACCACATGAGTAAACAGCATTGGAATACAGTAATTGTGGACGGGCATTTATCCTCCAAACAACTCAAGGAATTTATTGATGCTTCTTACAATTTAATAGTGGGTAAAAAGAAATAATCCTGGATGGAGTTTGGGTATTAAAGTCTGTAAAACAGTAATATTTTTAAACCCTTTTTGCTAAGCCATTCGCTTTGTTTTTATAGTGGCCACCCAATCTGTTTTGGCACATTGGCTGCAAGTTTGTGTTCCAACTGAAACCGGTGCTTTAAAATGTTCAACATAGCCGCAGTAACTACAGGCATAGCTTCCTTCAGCATTGATTTCCTGCATCTTTTTTTCGCATAAATGTGGTAAAATGGGTAGCCCTTCCTTTACTTCTTCATCCTGATAAAAAAAGACGCTGATAAGGCCGTTGGTTTCTAAGATAGCCAGTTGTATCTGTCCTAGGTGCGAAACATAATGCAGCCGTAATTGAGAGAAAAATTCTCCATGGGCTATGGGTTCCTTTTCGAAATTGGCCAGGTTAAATGCGCCATCTTTAATAAGATAAGATGGTTCTCCTTCAAAAACCTTTTCCAGTTTGTTGCTTCGGTTTATAAGATAGGTCATAAACCTATAGAGGGCAATCATAACTGCAAATACCACCAAACCCGGCAGCAGGCCTACATCTTTGTAAAACATAGGGTCGCCGGCAGCAGAACCTAGCCCAATAATAAGCCCTAACTCAAATACCGACAATTGCGATAAACTACGCTTTCCTAATATTCTAAGGCCGAATAAAATAATCAGAAACATGGCCAATGTGCGGAGGGCAACTTCAATTAAAAAAGTCCATTGTTCCGATCCGAAGAGTAGTGAATGAAAATCTATGGTAAGTATTAAGTGTATTTTTAATAGCGGCAGGTGCATATTCGCTGGTTTAATAAATGAAAACAAAAACCTTTTGCAGAAAGGTAAAGCATCATTTATTGTGCCATATATTTAAACAACGAGCCGCTCAAACAGCATTCAGAAAGGGCATTTAAAAGAAGCATTAATGGGTAGCCCCTTTTTTTCTTTTCAGAAATTTCTCCATAAAACCTTTACCACTAGCAGTAAGCCGGTTGTGCGATGTTAGATAATGGATCACTTTATGCTCCAGCCAATGATGGAGGGGCAACAAAACGGCTGCCAATGCTATCATAAATGCCAAATCTTTCCAAGGCTCACCATTGGTAAAGCTGTAAATGTTCTTTTTAAAAATGAGGAAAATAAACTCGAAAAACATTAAGAAAGCAAAGAACCCCACCAGCTTAATGGTACTGGCCGATACTTTAAACATGCCCATAGTAACCATTACAACAAACAGGCTGGCAATGCCCAAAGTAATGAGCAGGTACTGAATATTATTTCTTTTGCGTTTGTTTTCAAGTTCCTCTTTTTCCTGCCGTTCCTGTCGTTCTTGCTCCGCTGCTACTTCTACCTGGATCAGGTCTTTTTCTTTGCCTAATTTATCAGCGCTGTCTTTGTAAGTATGTTTAAGATTGTTATAGAAAAATGCTTGTTTGTAGTCGCCTTTTATTTGGTACAAAGTGTCTAGCTCCGTGACTACTTCACCCATCATTTCGAGATTGCCAACACTATTGCTTAATAGTCTGGCTTTGTTAAAGTAATCGATTGCCATATTGTGTTCCCTGGTTTTTTTATGCAATAACCCCAATTGATAATAATGTATCAAATTCGTACTCACATTTGCTTCCCGTTCAAAAATGGGTGCTACTTTATTGAAATAGTATTTTGCAGAATCGTACTTGCCGGTATGTGTATAAATAACACCGTATGCCTGGTCTATATAATGCCCTAAATTTATTGCGTTATAAAAGGATTTAAATGCCGGATGTTCATTAAAATAAGTTAATGCTTTTTGTGGTTGTTCGCTATATAAATAGTTGGAAATTATACTCTGGTACACCATAACTTTTGATTGGATTTCGTTGGCAGAGTCTGCAATTACTAAAGCTTTTTCAAATTGGAACATGGCCATATCTGCGCTTTTCTTCATCATGTAAATATTTCCGAGGCTGGTAAGGTCTCTTATTTTTACAAGTGCTTGCTGCCCGTACATCTTATTTACTTCCAAACCAAGCACTTTTGTTTGGTTATCTATGGCTTTGTCAAATTCTTTTATGCCTACATAAAACATTGCTAAAGCAGGGTAGATATCTCTCTGTAAATTTTTATTTTTTAAATCTTCGGCCAGGCGTAGTGCGGCCATATAGTTGCGTAGGGCCAGCAGTTTTTCGTTTTTTGCAAAATATACATTCCCTAACTCCAAATATACCTGTGCCGAAATGCTATCGTTCCTGGTACTGCCAATAAAACTATATGCCTGATTGCAATAACCCAATGCTTTTTCTATATTGGGTATGGACCTGCTCAGTTCTGACATATATAAATAGGCTTTTACCATTTGAGCATCAAGACTGTTTTTTCTAGCTAATTCTAAGGCTTGGTTGTAGTATGAAAAAGCTTTATCAATATTTTCTTTTTTTATGGCAAACCTGGCAAAGCGATAGCCGTTGCTTAGCAGTGCCCTAAACATCAGTTTTCTATCCCTGCTCATCTCGGCTTCTGCTGTCATTTGTTGGGCATATTTATCTGCTTCTTCAAGATTGGTACCCATTAAATTTTGACAAAGGCTCGAAAGATGTGTTATTTTATCTTCATTTGTGGTGGCTCTGCTTAAGTGTGCTTTTATGGTATCTATTAAAGTATTTTGTGGTTGTGCCTTTACGGATATACAAATACATGTTGTTATGATGATGGCCAGTAGTTTGTTCATGTGGTCAAAATAAAGAGTTTCTGTTTAAATTGAATATTATGTTTAAAAACAAGTATTGTATTAAATATTAAACCAATCCATTTGCAACTCTCTTCCTCTCATACACCCCAACTAAAACCACCATTAAAATAATATTTACCACCATACTCAATACAGATCCTTCAAAGCCAAAAGCCCCGCCGGTCCAAAGGTTGGGGCCGGTTACATTTTGGGTAAGAATGGGTTGCAGATTAATGCCGCTAACCTCGTAACCCAATACCGGACCCATAAAAAAGTTCCAGCTAAAGTGCAGGAAAATGCCAAACCACAGGTTCCTGGTATAGATATAATTAATGCCCAACATCAGCCCGCCAATAAAAACTTCTATAACAGGTATTACAGAAACCATAGCTGCCGGATTGCCAATATGCACAAATGCAAACAGCAATGCACTAATCATAAGTGACAGCCATTTGTTCATGCTTTGCATCAGGTTGTTAAGCAGGTAACCACGAAAAAATAACTCCTCGGCAAACGCCACCAGCAGCATTAATAATAAGTTGCTGCCCAGCGAAACAACGTTTAACTGAAAATCAACATAATTAACATATTGCAGCGCCACCAACACCAAAGTGCCTACACCCAGCATGGCTATGGCTGCTGAAAAACCTGTCCAGGCGTGTTTTTCAAAACCCTTCCAGGCAAAACCCAGCGAGGTTACCGTTTGTTTATCTACAAAAACGCGGAATATCCAAACGCTAAAAAACGAACTGACACTGGTAATAGCCACCTGCAACCAAATATTACCCATTAAGAGTTCATCAGTTGTTTTATCAGTTCCTGTTTCAGCTTTTTGCAGCAGGTTCATCATGGTTTCTGTACCACTTTGTACCACCATCATTACAACAAAAAAGAACGCAAAAAATAAAATGGCCCGAAGCCAGCCGTAGGAGATTAGTGGATTGGATATTTGGATCATTGGTTCGGTGATTAGAATTCGTTTTTTGTAGAGACGCCATGCTGGCGTCTAAATCATGCCGATAAAGTATTATTTACAATTGTACACCTTCCAATGTTCTAAAGTAAGATGTCATTGTTGTAAATTTTTTTTGAGAAAAACAATTCGCATATTGCATCCTACTGTTAATTAATTTTAATAACACGAAGAAGACGCCACCATACCGTCTCTACAAAACCCTTCAAATAAAAACCATGATCGATCCTAATTATAACTACACCACCGCCGAACGTTTTATGCGTTATGTGCAGGTAGATACACAAAGCGATCCGCAGAGCCATACGCATCCGAGTACCGAAAAGCAAAAGGATTTATCAGCCATTTTAGTAGCAGAATTATTGGCCATGGGTATAGCCGATGCACACATGGACGAATACGGGTATGTGTACGCCACCATCCCATCCAACACCGAAAAAACAGTGCCGGTAATTTGCTTTTGCAGCCATGTGGATACGGCGCCGGATTGCAGCGGCTACAACGTAAAACCCATACTGCACAAGGCTTACAACGGAAGTGATATTGTTTTACCCGACGATACTACACAAGTGCTGAGCCAAACAAAATACCCTTATCTGGCAAAGCATATTGGCAGCGATATTATAACTGCAAGTGGTAATACATTGCTTGGGGCCGATGATAAAAGTGGTGTAAGTGCCATTATGGACATGGCCAATTATCTGGTAACGCACCCCGAGGTACAACACGGCACCATCCGCATATTATTTACGCCGGACGAAGAAGTAGGCAAGGGCACTGCCAAGCTTGATATGGTAAAGCTGGCTGCTGATTTTGGCTACACCATCGATGGTGGCGAACTCGGCGATCTGGAAGATGAAACCTTTAGTGCGGATGGAGCCCAAATAATCATCCATGGTGTAATAGCCCACCCTGGTTATGCAAAAAATAAACTGGTCAATGCTCTTAAAATAGCTGGTGCCGTTTTAGATGCGTTGCCCAAAACAGAATGGAGCCCCGAAACTACCACCGGAAAGCAAGGTTTTGTACATCCCGTTCGGGTAGAAGGCATTGCCGAAAAAGCCACGATTGACTTTATTGTCCGGGATTTTAACACGGCTAATTTGCTGGTACATGAACAAAAACTACAGGCTATTGCCGCTGCCGTGGTAGCCCAATACGCAGGTGCCACTATGGAATTTAAAGTAAGCGAACAATACCGCAACATGAAGGAAATTCTTGATCAGCATCCACAGGTAATAGCCTATGCAAAAGAAGCTATTACCGAAGCCGGCCTTACCCCAAGAATGGAAAGCATCCGTGGCGGAACGGATGGTAGCCGCCTTAGTTTTATTGGCCTGCCTTGCCCCAATATTTTTAGTGGCATGCAAGGCATCCACAGCAAAACCGAATGGATTGGCATCAGCGATATGCACAAAGCCGTAGAAGTTCTCATAAGGTTAGTGCAGGTTTGGGAACGTAACTCGTAGAACTACTTTTACGGCTTCCTCATCCAAACCCTACAAAGTAAAAAACTTTTAAAACCAGCCACCACTTGCAAACGCCACCAATGCGGCCACCGGCCACAAAAACAAACTGGCAATACCTACTATTGGGATAAAAGCCAACACCCAACCTATACTACCGGCAAGAAAACTAATCATAGCAGATTTATCGCCACGGCTGTTTTCTGTTTTTTTATTCTTGTTATAGCGGTTTAAATATTTTTTTTCCTGGTGAGTAAGCGGATGCTGCAGTTCTTCCGAAAGTTGTTCTTTACTGATTTCTTCACCATTGTATTTTTCAGATAATGTTTCTATTTGCTGCCAAAAACTCATTGCCTCATTTAGTTTTTTTGAGGTCTTGTCAAAACCGGCCGCAATGCTGTAGTTTGCTGTGCTGAAAATAACAAAAAAGAAAAAAATTTTTTTCATAATGAGGTTATTTATTTTGCAGCAAGAAACACATTTATACACCAAAAACCAAAAATTGCCATGGATTATTTACAAAGTTACTGGTGGGTTATTATCCTGCTTTTTATCGTTTTTAGCGGTTTGGTTACTATCAATCAGGGTACGATTGGTGTAGTAACTATGTTCGGTAAATTTCGCCGCATATTACGGCCCGGCCTTAATTTTAAAATCCCGCTACTTGAGCAGATTTTCAAGCGGGTTAGTATCCAAAACCGGAGTGTGGAACTGGAATTTCAGGCTGTTACCATCGATCAGGCCAACGTGTATTTTAAAACCATGCTGCTGTACAGCGTATTAGATCAGCAGGAGGAAACTATAAAGAATGTGGCCTTTAAATTTATTAGTGACAAAGACCTGATGCAGGCTTTGATACGCACTGTGGAAGGAAGTATCCGTGCATTTGTAGCAAGTAAAAAACAGTCAGAAATTTTAAGCCTTCGCAAAGACATTGTAGATTTTGTAAAAGAACAAATCGATCATCAACTCGAATCCTGGGGTTACCACCTGCAGGATTTGCAGATTAACGACATTACGTTTGACGCAGCCATTATAGAAAGTATGAGTAGGGTAGTGGCCAGTAACAACCTGAAAGCCGCTGCCGAAAACGAAGGACAGGCCTTGCTGATCACCAAAACAAGGGCTGCCGAAGCTGAAGGTAACAGCATCAAAATTTCCGCCAGTGCCGAGAAGGAAGCCGCCATGCTTCGTGGACAAGGTGTGGCCCTCTTCCGCCAGGAGGTGGCCAAGGGTATGAGCGAAGCTGCTGAACAACTAAAGCAAGCCAACCTTGATACCAATGTAATCCTGTTTAGTATGTGGACAGAAGCCATTAAGAACTTTGCAGAGTTTGGTAAAGGCAATGTTATCTTTCTCGATGGCAGCCCAACCGGTATGGAAAACACCATGAAACAAATGCTTGCAATGCTGCAGGTAAAAGAAGAAGGCAGAGCCGGAAGAAGTTAGTTTTAATGGATAATGGATAATGTAATTAATGTTCAACCGATTATTTTCAATGGTACTCAATATTGAACGTTGAAAATAATCGATTGAGCATTTTTTTAGTTTAGATACTGTTAATAGAAATGTAGAAACAGCAAGTGCGAAATTTTTTCTGTTACTTCCCCGTTTTAGCATCGTAATACCAGCAACAAGTAATATCATAAATCATAAATCATAAATCATAAATCTGCATGACTTTATTATTTTTTCAAGGCCTTGCCGATACAGCAAAAAAGGCAACTGAAATATTGGAACCCGAAA
>JAYUTQ010000067.1:0-4420 GCA_043755055.1 Chitinophagaceae bacterium
AAAGCCTGGAAAAATATTTGCCCGAGGGCATAACTGTACCCGAAGACCGGAAAAAGCCATGGGGCACTGCCCATGCCGTATTATGTGCAAGAGATGCCGTACACGAAAATTTTGTGGTGATTAATGCCGATGATTTCTATGGCCGTGATGGTTTTGAAAAGGCCTATCAGTTTTGCACAGGCCCTTGCAACGACAGTACTTATGCTATAATCGGTTACACCCTTAGCAATACCCTTAGCGAAAACGGTACCGTAAGCCGTGGTGTTTGCCAAACCGACGATAACAACAATTTGGTAAGCATAAATGAACGGACAAAAATTTATTGGAAAGGAAAAGAAGTAGCCTACGAAGATGAAGAAGGTGAACACGAAGTGAATGCAAGCAGCCCGGTATCCATGAACTTTTGGTGCTTTGCCCCCAATGCTTTTGACATGTGCGAAAGGATGTTCCATGATTTTGTAAAAGACAACCTTGCGAACCTGAAGGCTGAATTTTTTATCCCTATTTTGGGCGATAAGTTTATACAGCAGAAACTGGGCGAAATTAAAGTAGTACCTACCGATGCCATGTGGTTTGGTGTTACCTATCCGCAAGATGCACCTGGTGTAAAAGCAAGCCTCAATGCATTAATAGAGGCCGGGGAATACCCATCTCATCTTTGGGCATAATGCAATTCTTTTTTTATTTTTTCCCCTGTTGGTTTAGACTGGCGGGGGTTTTTTATTTTGAAATCTGCATTGCCATAGATGCACATTATAACCAAATAATAACTGTGTTGGGTAATGCATTGCTTTAAAAAGAAGAATCTTGCTTAGTTTTCAAATTCTAAATTGTAACATGACATCAAGAATTATTTCGCTGTTAGTTTTGTTAATAGCCTTTATAACGGGTGCTGCGCAAAATACGGTAGCTAAAAAAGATACCTTTTATTTATTGCAGCCCGATCGGATATTCGACGGAGAGCAAATGCATGCCGGCTGGTGGGTACTGGTAAAAAACGACCATATAGAAACGGTTGGTACTCAGGAGACTGCAAAACCAACTTCATTTCCAAAAAATGCTATTGTAAATATTATAGACCTTAAAAATAAAACCCTTTTGCCGGGTTTTATAGAGGGGCATTCGCATCTTTTTCTACACCCTTACAACGAAACAGATTGGAACAATTAGGTGTTGCAAGAGTCAAGGGCCGAACGTACCGTAAGAGCTGTAAATCATGCAAAAGCCACACTATTGGCCGGTTTTACCACAGTTAGAGATTTGGGTACCGAAGGAGCGGAGTACGACGATGCCGGATTGAAAACAGCTATTGAAAAAGGGATTATTGTGGGGCCAAGAATGATGATTGCGACAAAAGCCATTGTAACATCGGGCAGCTACGGCCCCAAAAGCGAATCGGCAGATATTGATTTTCATAAAGGCGCAGCAGAGGCAGATGGAATAGAACAACTAACAAAGGAAATCAGAACCCAAATAGGCAAAGGAGCAGATGTAATTAAATTATATGCAGATTACAGATGGGGCGTAGCAAAAGAAGCTGCACCCACATTTACATTGGAGGAACTGAAGAAAGCCGTAGAAGTAGCCGGTAGTAGTGGCAGGAGGGTAGTGGTACATGCAGCCACTGCCGAAGCAATGAAAAGGAGTGTGGAAGCAGGTGTGGTATCTATAGAACATGGCGACGGTGGTACACCAGAAATATTTACCCTAATGAAAAATAACGGCGTGGCGCTGTGCCCAACTCTTAATGCAGTAGAAGCTACAAGCCAGTACAAGGGATGGCGCAAAGGGCTAGAACCTGACCCAGAACGTGTAGCTGCCAAAAAGAAAAGTTTTAAACAGGCCTTGGCATCAGGTGTAACGATATGTATGGGTGGCGATGCAGGCGTATTTGCCCATGGAGAAAATGCCACAGAAATGGAATTAATGGTAGAATATGGGATGAATCCTATAGATGTACTGCGAAGTGCCACTTCGGTTAATGCAGATGTTTTCGGTATTGCTAATATTGTAGGCAGAATAAAGAAAGGATTGCTTGCCGACCTTGTGGTAGTTGAAGGGAACCCCATGGAGGCAATAGCTCAATGTAGAAAAGTTAGTTGGGTTATGAAAAGCGGTATTATTTATCAACCAATAAAAAAATAATAGGGGACAAGCCAGAAGTTATCGGCAATTTGTCGACAACCACTTATTCAAATTCGAAATGGATACAAATCAGGATTTCTACAAAATTATTTATCAGTATTATTCTCAGCGAATTGGAGAAATAATACCTGCCGAACTTATGAAAGGATTTAGTGAAAAGATTACAAAATACTACACTGAACAGTATTCAAGATTTAGAGTTCAGTATCCCAAATCTGCAAAACGATATTCCACATTTAAAATAGAAGACTTAGATCATCCAGAGGTAAAAGAGATAATTATAAATTATTTTAAAGAAAAAATTGGTGATGGCTATTCTGACTACTCAGTGATTGTATTAAACTTTTCATTGGAGGACTTAAAAGAATTTGAAAAGAATAGAGAGGAATATTACAACAAATAAATTGACCCTAATATCGGGTTTTGTACTTTGATGGCTGATTAACAAATTGAGTGTAAAAAGATTGTAAAATACAAACGAAGCCAAAAAAAGCGATCCGTAAGAACGGAACGCTAAACTTATAAAACTAAAAACCAACACTTTAATTAATTATATCCTTTTACCATAAACACACAGTCTGTAATTTGTTTTACCTGTTGTGTGGTTTGCTTTCCTTTTAATGAATTGGTTACAGGCAGTTTAATGCTGCGGTAAGTAGTATCATCCTCTTTTAACCTGTTAAGTGCTTTTGTAATGTTGCTGGCTTTATTGGCAAAAACAACGCCATCTGCATTAACCTCACGGCTGTTAAGAATACCAATGATGTCACCATTCCTGTCAAAAACAGGCCCGCCACTATTTCCAGGGTTAGCATCAACCGAAATCTGAACACTCAATGTATCATCATTATGGCCGCTTTGTGCACTCAGGTATCCTTTGCCATATACAATCTGATTTCTTGGGTAACCAAGGGTAAAAATTTCTTCACCTAAATCTGCGTTGCTTTTGCGGATGCTGTATGGCAAAGACGCCAAAGCTGTAAAATCCTTATCATCAATTTTAAGGATGGCAATATCATTAGCAGGATCGTTGTACACCGCTTTGGCATAATATTCCCTGCCATTATTTACCACTACCAGCGTAGCTGCATTGTTAATTACATGGCTATTGGTTACCAAATAACCTTTGGCATCTATTAAAAAACTGGTACCGGCACTGCGTTGTTGCTGATCTTTAGGAGCTTTCGAAATAGCATTGTTAATGCTGATGATGGCCCTGCTTTGTACAATTTGGTTTTGCTCAATTTTAGAAACATCCCTCTTTAGCTGATCTACGGCCGCATTTGTTTTTGGGTTAAAATAGCTCATCATACCGCTAATGGTTAATGCGGTAATGCCTGCAATAGAAGCGGCAACGGCTACAGTACGTTTGTGCCTGTTCCACAACTGTATTACCCTGGCGCCTTTTACAGAAAAGGATTCGCTTTGTGTTATTTCACCAGTTTCAAGCAAATGATTGTGGATGTTGTGCAATTGCGTTTTCATTCGTTTCTGATCTCCAAATTGGTTCATTTGGTTCATAAACAATTGGTGCTCAACTACCATTTGATCTACTTCCGGGGTTTTGTTCCGCAAATCTTCAAAGTAGGATTTCTCCTGTGCGGTCATCTCACCGTTGAGATACCGCTCCACAGCGTCTAATAGTACAATTTCTTCCATCACACATTTTTATATTGGGCAAAAAATAATTTCTTCAGTCGCATCAGGCACTTGTACTTCTGGTTTTTAGCATTGTCGGCATTGGTGTATCCAAATTCGTCTGCTATTTCCGTCATGTGCTTTTTGTTAATGTAGTATGCTTCAAGCAAACTTTTACAAGGTTCGCCCAGGCTTTTCATCGCTACATCCATCATTTCAAAATTGTCATCCAGCTTTTGCTTGTGTTCTATTTCCTCTTCTACGGGTATGGTTTCTTGTAAACTATCTACCGGTGCCACAAATTTTTGATTGAACTGCAATCTTTTAAGCCAAAGCCTGCGGCAAATGGAATAAACGTACGTTTTGATTTGAGAGGTAAGCAAAAAATTTTCATCCTTGGATTTTTCGTACAATACCATCATCGCTTCCTGAAATATATCCCTCGCATCATCGTAAGAACCATTATTTTGAATGATGAAAGATTGAATCATTCCAAAATTTTGCTTGTACAAAATCTCAATAGACTTAGAGTCGTTCCTCGAAAGTCCGTCCAATAAATCCTTGTCATTGCTTTCAGCTTTCACTTTCCTTGTTTTTAATACGAGGTGCCAAAAATAGTAACCCAGTCTTTTACTTT
>JAYUTQ010000068.1:0-4417 GCA_043755055.1 Chitinophagaceae bacterium
CGTATACCCGATTGGTTCCGTAGCCGCCAAGGGTATAAAATACATGTGCAGAATTGTTAGGATCTACCGCAACACAGGTAGCACCGCTTGTAGGCAACGTATAAGTAGTAACAGTGGGCGAAGCAGCAGTTACATTATCTACTTTTACAATTTGGCTGCTGGTAATACCATAAATTACATTTGGGGCACTTTTGGCAAACGCCAGCCAAATAAAACTGCTTGAATTAGTAGCTTTTACACTCCAGCTTCCATTAAAGATTTGAATTTTTCCTTTGTTAGCATCGTTTTCATCGGTTTGGGCAAGGGCTATAATAGCAGGGTTTGTTTTATGCATGGCCATCGGGGTAATCCATACATTGCTATTGCTAAAATTGGCTGGCATAAAGTCGGCACCGGTTAATCCATTATCTGTACTTCGGTACACTATTGCGTCCTGCCGGCTGTAGTATAAAATATTCGGGTTATTATAGTCTACCAAACTTTCCATGCCATCGCAACAGCCAAAATGAACACTGCCATTGTGGGTGCCCATATCCTGCGCACCTCCTAAAGCCCGAAATCCGTTTGAATTATTTACATAACTGATGCGATAATATTGACTGATGTAAAGCCCATCACTGATATAGCGCCAACCGGCTCCTGCACCACCGTTGCTGTAATTATAATTGTACACGCCGCCATCATTGCCCAAAAATAGAAACCCCTGGTCCCAGGCCATATAATGATTGTCGGCATGTACACCGCCTGAGAAAGTGCCGCCTCCCGGCACTCCGGCCCCAATGTCTATCCAGGTGCTACCGCCATCAGAAGATTGTTTTAATTCTAAACCTCCGGCATAAATGAAGTTAGAGTTGCTTTGGCTAGCCTCAAAAGCCATGCAGTAATCAGTGTACACCGTTACAAGGTTGGCATTGTATTTCTGCGTCCAATCGCTGGTGCCGCCATTATAATATTGTATCGTACTGGTGCTGCCAGAAACATACCACAAATAAAAAGTTCTGTTGTTACTAAAATTGGAGGATACCGCTAATTCAGCTCTGCTGCTGCTAAAACTAAAATCCGCTGTACCGGCATCGTTTTGAACAGCGGCCCAAGTGTCGCCAAAATTACTGCTGGTGTACACCCTGCTGCTTGTGCAGGCTATCAGGTTGGCATTACTGCTATTATCTCCTTTTTCTATATCCCAAAAACTTCCGCTTTGTTCCATGGTAAAGGTGGCCCATCCATCCAGGGTGCGGTAAATGCCGTTGGTAGTAGCGGCCCACATACGAAGTGGATTGCTGTTATCCATCAATAATTTACGAATGTTTCCAAAACTAAAAGTGGGTGGTGTATCATCGTAATAGCCTGTAGGTAGCCAGGTAGTGCCACCATCGGTACTTTTCATTATTCCAATACCAGAAGGTGTATTGCCGATGCCTGCATTTTTATCGCCACTAACAAGGTATAAAAGATTGCGGTTTACAGGGCTAATGCAAAGGTCAACAGCCCCAATATTAGGTAGCCCATCCGTTAGGCATTCCCAACTCGGAACCAAGCCTGTCGTCTTGTTGAAAGTACCTTTCCACAACCCTCCTTTGGGCGCCCCAACATATATGGTTGCGCTGTTGGGATTGCCTGCATCGTTAGGATCGAGTTTTACAAAATTTACCCGGCCGGTGCCGGTAGCTATGCCGCTGTTATTGCGAATAAAACCCGGGCTCCCATAATTCCATTCGCTGTTTTGTGGCGACACAAAAACAAAGGGCATGGTTTGATTTTCCTGAACAAATTTTTTATAAGCATTTAAATTATAGAGGTCGTTGTTTACGATATTCCCCTGTGCGTCCAGCCTGTCGCGGTAGAACCACAGCATACGGCCTGCCTGATTATGGCCGGTACCGGAAAAGTTGGTATTGCCTTTTTGGTTTTGTTCTTTGTTAAAATCTTCGAATGTTTTTAGCCAATCAGCATACTTTAAACTGTTGAGGGCATTGATTCTGTTTATCAATTCCTGACCGATGCCTGATGTAGAAAAAACCAATAAGACAAATACAATGGCAGATAAACGTGAAATTTTTTTCATAAGATGGTTGTTATGATTGCAGTTTTAAATAAGGAGTTCTAAGATTATAAATTTTGGCTGCGCCTGCAATACCCATTTAGCGTATTAGCTACCTGATGGAGAAAACGCAATAAGAGAATGAACTAACCTGAATTGTTTTGAATGAGGTTTATGTTTTAAAAAGCTAATTCCGGGGGGTAAACATTTCCGGAAAGTCCTTACATAGCCGTCCATTGTACCATTTACTGTGCAGCTATTATTATTTCTCTGGCAATGTTTTATAAATAAAATTTCCCTTTACCTTCGAACTAAATTAGTTGCATAGCTAACTAATTTTTTAATGGTTCAGGATTCAAGTGTCAAGGTACAAAACGCCAGTATTAATATATTGCCTAATGGCTTGAACCTTGAAACTTGAACCTTGATTCTTGTCACTTGAACCTTAAATGAAATTTATGAATCGTTCCATTAAAAAAGTTGCCGTATTGGGCAGTGGTGTTATGGGCAGCCGGATTGCCCTTCATTTTGCAGGCATTGGTGTGCAGGTTTTGCTGCTTGATATTGTTCCAAAAGAACCCAACGAAGCCGAAATGGCTAAAGGTGTAACCACCGACCACCCTTCGGTACGGAACCGAATTGTGAATGAAGCACTTGCCACCGCTATAAAAAGCAACCCAAGCCCGGTGTTTACAAAAGATGTAACCAAAAGGGTGAAAACAGGAAATTTTACCGACAACATGAAAGACATTGCCCATTGCGATTGGGTAATAGAAGTAGTGGTGGAAAGGCTTGATATTAAAAAAAGCGTTTATGAACAAGTAGAGTTGCATCGCAAACCGGGAACCCTGATAACTTCCAACACATCTGGCATACCTATACACATGCTAAGCGAAGGCCGCAGCGAAGATTTTAAACAGCATTTTTGCGGTACGCACTTCTTTAATCCGCCACGTTATTTGCGGTTGCTCGAAATTATTCCAACACCATCTACCGACCCGGCCATAGTAGAATTTCTGATGCAATATGGCGATTTGTATTTGGGTAAAACAACCGTACTCTGCAAAGACACTCCGGCATTTATAGCCAACCGTGTAGGCGTTTTCAGCATGATGGCTGTGATGAATGTGATGGAAAAGCTGGGGCTGAATACAGATGAGATTGATGCTCTTACCGGTCCGGTTATTGGCCGTCCGAAGTCAGCCACTTTCCGTACTGCGGATGTGGTGGGTATTGATACGCTGGTAAAAGTGGCTCAAGGTGTAGCGGCCAACTGTCCCAACGATGAAGCCATTGGAATTTTTACCATACCCACATGGTTGCAAAAAATGGTAGACAATAACTGGCTTGGCGATAAAACCAAACAGGGCTTTTTTAAAATGGATAAAAGCCAGGGCAAAAAAGACATCCTTACCCTTAACCTGCAAACCTTTGAATATGCTGCCAAAACCAAACCAAAATTTGCAACACTTGAAACTGCAAAGCCAATAGACGACCTTAAGACAAGGCTCAAAATGTTGGCAGCCGGTACCGATAAGGCAGGTGAATTTTACCGATTGTTTCATTACCACTTATTTTCTTATATCAGCCACCGCATACCGGAGATAAGCGACGAACTATACCGTATAGACGATGGTATGATGGCTGGTTTTGGCTGGGAAATTGGCGCTTTTGAAACATGGGATGTATTGGGTGTAGCTAAAACCACAGAGGCCATGAAAGCTGCTGGTTTTAAAGTAGCGGTATGGGTAGAAGATTTCATTGCCGCAGGCAATAAAACTTTTTATAAAGTAGAAGCTGGTAAAAGATTGTATTACGATGTAGCAACTAAAGAATACAAACAAATGCCGGGTGGCGAAGCCTTCCTGATAATGAATCACAAGGCTGATAAAATTGTTTGGAAAAACAGCGATTGTACGGCCTACGATTTAGGTGATGATATACTTGGCATGCAATGGAACACCAAAATGAACACGATTGGCGGGGGTGTGCTCGACGGCATACAGAAAACCATAGCCAAAGCAGAAGAGAATTTTAAAGGATTGGTAATAGCCAACGATGGCCCCAATTTTAGCCTTGGCGCCAATGTGGGTATGATATTTATGTATGCTGCCGAACAGGAATATGATGAACTGGATCTTGCCATACGGATGTTCCAAAATGCGACTGCAAGGATCCGCTATTCATCTATACCGGTGGTGGTAGCACCACATGGCATGGCATTGGGTGGTGGCTGCGAAATAAGCCTTCATGCAGATAAAATACAGGCTGCTGCAGAAACCTATATCGGCCTGGTGGAACTCGGCGTGGGCCTCATCCCCGGCGGCGGTGGTACAAAAGAATTTGCACTGCGGGCAGGAGATGAATACAAGGATG
>JAYUTQ010000069.1:0-2010 GCA_043755055.1 Chitinophagaceae bacterium
AAAACTTTTTGTAGAAAGGTTTGAGGCTTTTTCATCAATGAACTCTTTGGCTTTTATCGGTACGATATTTCAATTCTCCGTTAGGGATTGCAGCGAAAATCTCTTTTGGCCCGTGTTTTCGGCCAAAAAAAATTGTAGCGGAAAGCCCGGCCCCGGCTGGTTTTTGCCGGGGTAACGCCCAAAGTTTCCATCTATAAAAATGTCAATCTTAACTTGTTAAATACCCACAAGAGGGGCTTCGACAAGCTCAGCCTGACAACTATTTTACCAACCTAGGATATAAGCAAAAATCAACGGCACCACAATTGTAGCATCGCTTTCAACAATGAATTTGGGTGTATGGATATCTAGCTTGCCCCATGTAATTTTTTCGTTGGGCACGGCGCCGCTATAGCTGCCGTAGCTGGTGGTGCTGTCGCTTATCTGGCAGAAATAACCCCAGAACGGAACATCATGCCACTCCAGATCCTGGTACATCATCGGCACTACGCAGATGGGGAAATCGCCGGCAATACCGCCACCAATCTGAAAGAAACCGATGCCTTTGCCACCGCTGTTTTCACGGTACCAGTCGGCCAGCCACACCATGTATTCGATGCCGCTTTTCATGGTGCTGGCTTTTAATTCGTTTTTAATTACGTACGATGCAAAGATGTTTCCCATAGTACTGTCTTCCCAGCCCGGCACTACAATTGGGATGTTTTTTTGTGCCGCTGCCAGCATCCAGCTATTCTTCGGGTCTATTTCGTAATACTGTTCCAGCACGCCGCTCAGCAGCATTTTGTACATGTATTCGTGGGGGAAATAACGTTCACCAGCCGCTTCGGCATCTGTCCATATTTTGTAAATGTGCTGCTGTAAACGGCGGAAAGCTTCTTCTTCAGGAATGCAGGTATCGGTTACACGGTTGTAATGGTTTTCCAGCAAGTCCCACTCTTGTTGCGGCGTAAGATCACGGTAGTTGGGGATGCGTTTGTAGCTATTGTGGGCCACCAGATTCATGATGTCTTCCTCAAGGTTGGCCCCGGTGCAACTGATGATGGCTACTTTATCCTGACGAATCATTTCGGCCAGGGAAATACCTAACTCGGCGGTACTCATGGCACCGGCAAGGCTTACCAGCATTTTGCCGCCTTCGGCCAAATGGGTTTCGTAGCCTTGTGCAGCATCTATTAAAGCGGCAGCATTAAAGTGGCGGTAATGGTGGGTTATAAAGTCGGATACGGGTCCTTTCATTTTTATTATTTATTAATTGTGATGTATGATTTTGGGCGAAGTTAAAAGTTATCAACCTTCAACCTGCAAATTTGTAAAAGGTGGAGTTGTTATCATTTTATCTGACAACATTTATGCTGACCGATAATGTGAAAACATGGGGAAGCGTTTCATATGGGAAAGACATTCGAAAAAGGATTTATTTTTACCAAAAAACAAAAACATTTGAAAGGAATAATATCAAAGGCCATCGTAATGGCTGCATTGGTTTTTTTTACCCAAACCCTAACTATAGCACAGCAGCGTAATGTTACGGTTTCCGGCTTGTTGAAAGGCAAACTGGCCAAAACACCATTGCCTTATGTAAATGTGATTTTGAAAAATGGCAAAGACAGCCTTTTTACCGCAGGCACTATTACCACAGAGGATGGCCGTTTTTCGTTACCTGGCATTAAGCCGGGCAATTACATGCTGCAATTTTCCTACACGGGCTACACCACTAAAACGCAATCCTTATTTGTAGGTAGTCTGTCAGATTTTTTGGATTTGGCAGTGATAGAATTAGAACTGGAAAACAATAGCCTGAACAATGTGGTGGTAACGGCCAAAAAGGATGAAGTGGATAATAAAATGGACAAGAAAACTTTTGCTGTAGCCAATAATATTGCACAAAGTGGCGGTTCGGTATTGCAGGTAATGCAGAACCTGCCCGGCGTTACGGTAAACGATGGTAAACTGGAAATACGTGGCAGCGATAAAGTAGCGGTGCTGATAGATGGCAAACAAACTGCCCTG
>JAYUTQ010000070.1:0-4406 GCA_043755055.1 Chitinophagaceae bacterium
CAAACGACTGATAACGGGCATTGCGTAACTCAATTCTGTTAATACCATAAAAATCCTCAGCAGCCTTAGCATGTATGGCAAATTGAGTATGAGCTGGCACAACTTTTACTTCCTGTGTGGTATCATCTGCTTCATATGCGAAATACGTTTCCGGATTTTCGATGTAAGGATTAATCAGGTGTGCCGCCTCTGCCTTGTGTGCATTTAAATATCGGGTTAATGTATAACCTTGTTTTATATCAATCGGATCGGGTGATATGGCACCGGCCATTTTTTCTATCTTTTCATCTGTTATTGTTTTTGTAATACCTGGTATTGGAAATTTTTTTGGCCCTGTCGGGAAATTATCGCTTTTGTAAGTTTGGTTACAAATCTGGCAGGCGTACAGGTAATTGTCGTACGTGTAAGCAAGCCACCAATAGGTGTTTTTAGGCCTGTAATGTTCTACATCGCCATGGGCCACCACTTGTGTATTGGCTTCGCAATAAGCACATTTACCATGGCTTTCTTTCTTTAATTGGGTTTTGGCATTTTTCCAGAATGCCTCATTAAAAACAAATAGGTTGGCATTGTCTTTCAAAAATTTTCTTCGGGCAAATAACAACTCCCGGTCGCTTTGCTTTTTTAGAGCACCTGTATATTTTGCATTGATGGCTTGTGCCGAACGCTGGCGTACTAAAGCTATCATAGTTTATTTTTTAATGTTTAGCTGGGCTTCTATTCTTTGTAATAAGTCTAACTCCTTTTCGCTGCTGGAAAAGATGGCCCTTTTTGGCAATTGTAACTGCAGTTTCTTTTTAACCATACCCATTTTACCTTGCTCTGTTTTATTTAAAGAAACATTTTTCGCCTTGGCTTTTAAAGCCTTGTATTCTTTTTTTGTTTCCTGTACTTCATAGCTTTCATCTGTATCCAAACCAAATACAGGTGCCATTAAGAGCTGGTTTACAAGCAGCGATTTTGGAGAGCCGATAAACGGAATCAATTCAATCATCTGATCGCTGTTTCTTTTAAGGGCATACAATTCGCCGGCATCGGCCTGCTGTGCTGTAAGCGGCGAATGTGTAGTAGCCACTACCTGAAAATTGGGCAATTTTGTACTGATAAAATCATACAGTTTTCGTTGCCATTTCGGGTGCAGGTGCAGGTCTATTTCATCTATTAAAAGCAGGCCTGTTACTGTCAATGGATTTTTATAGTTCTTATACGTTTCGGTAATTCTAAAAAGTACATCACCAATCCACAATGCAATATTTTGGTGTGCACCACTTAGCTGATCCAATGGTACTATACCATCTACTGTTTGAAACAGCACCTGCTTTTTTTCTTTATCTATCGAGTAAAAACTGATGCCGGGCAGCAGGTCGGTTAGTGCATCTTTTACCACATCAAAACCTGTATTACCCAATCGGTAATCCAACTCTATTATCCAGGCTGCTAAAGGGTTTAAAGCTGTTGCATTATCAAAAAGGTTGCGAATATTTAGTGTATGGCTGTTACTATTTTTTTCGCTGTTAGAAAAAATTCCGTTAAACAAACACCTTCCGGCACCATATGCGGTTACAAAATAATCCGAAGTTTTACTTACCACCGTCCCGTCTATAATGGCAAGTGATTTTTTGTTGTTAGATATAATCTCTAATAAACTATCTCCACGATTAATTACCAACGAAACTTGCTGAGCTGTAACCTTTTTATTTTGCAGGATTGCTGTGATGGTGCAACTGTTCTCATTATTCCTAATCCAGCTATCGGGGTGGCCAAGCAATTCTCCCAAAGCATTGCTACCACAGGTAACCAAAGCTATTGCTTTAAGCACCTGGCTTTTGCCGGTTCCATTTTCTCCCAATAACAAAGTCCACTTACGGTTTTCTGTATCATTCTTCTCAAAAGAAATTTCAATATGGGCAATCGACTTAAAATTGGTAAGCGATAATTTTTTAAGGAACATGGAATCGCAATTTTGATTTATTAGATTATCAGGTATGGAAGCAGAAAATTAGCAGATTTTATTAATAAATACAAGAAGATTATTTATGTCGCCTTGCCATTTAGATAACGCTATTTAATTATGTAAATACTATTTTAGAGGCCAATAACATTTTTAATAAACCCGCCACCTTGCCCATTTACTTTTACTTTCTTCTAACCTTACTAATAGAAATGCCCTTGGTATTGCTATGGCTGCGTAAAGATTGGAAAGAGGCTTTGGTAATTGGCTTTTTGCTAAACCTGCTTACATGGCCTGTGTTGGTATTGCTAATGTGGCATACAAAAATAGATTTGAACCTGTTAGAAATTGGCGTAGCACTGGCAGAAAGTACGGGCTACTGGGTATTTTTTAAACGGCCATGGTGGCATTGCTTTGTGGCCGGCTTTGTAATAAATGGTATCAGCTACGGACTGGGCGTTTGGCTTTTTTAAAAAAATAATCTTAAACTAAAAACATGAAAAAATTTCTGAAATCGCTTGTGATTACGGTATTGGTAATCACCATCTGCCTTGGCTTTTATGCATTTAAAAAATACCAGGAAGTAAAAACGGCTGCCGATGTGTTTAAAAGCATTATGTACAATGCTATTTATACCACAAGCAGCTATGATAAAAAAGTTTGGGCAGATTCTACCCTCACTTTTAAACGACCAACAACATGGGATAGCACAGTTATGGAAACAGTAGGCCCGGATGGCATTTGCGGTACTGTACCTTCTTACTTTTATTATAACATGGCCATGAGTATTGGTGCCGATGATGTTAATTATAGTGGTTACTCAAAACAAAACTTGCTGGAATTTAAGCAGGCATTTGGTAAAGATTTGTTGGGAGCAAATGTACCGTTGGCAGGTAGAAATTTTGATAAAAAACCAAAAGTGATGAAACAATTTAAGGCCGATGCCCTTAAAGCAGCCTTTAATAAATTATATAAAAAGCCTACTGAAGATTTTGATGGATTTGCCATGCAACGGATTTATGATATTGCAGCTAAAGATTATTTTAGAAACTGTGCACAGGTAGTAGCAGATGTAATGAAGAAAAAAGCACTTTTTGTAAAACTATCTTTAGACTATAAAAAACAGGCCACTACAAAAAAAGAGTTTTATGGCCCTGATGCTTCTTACGAAGCCATGAAGAAAATATTAGGCGAAGACTATAACCCTGGGCAAGGCACAGATGGCTGTATGGAATATGGTGCAGATAGAATTGTGGGTATAATGATGCGCCGGCAATTGGATGGTACGTTACCTACACTATTGATATGTGCCAAAACAATGCTGCAGGATTACGATCCTGAATTTTATGAAACCATAAAAACCGCTTTTTAATTGGGCATAAAAAATAACAATACAAACTACATGCGGCTACCTATTTTGTGGGGTTTGCTGCATGGTATTAACGATTGGGTGGCTGGCTTTATGCTGGCCACTTTTACATTGTATAACGAGCCTAAAGAAGGCATGCTGATGCTGATTGTATACGCCATCATCGGGTTTGGCGGCCAACTTCCAGTTGGCATGTGGCTGGATGCTACGAGGAGCTTTAAAATGTTTTCAAAAGCGGCATTGCTGCTGCTTTTACTATCGCCGCTGGCATGGATTATAAACCCTTATGCAGGCATTATTGTAGCTGGTTTTTCGTCGGCTTTGGTGCATGTAACCGGCGGAGCTGTTTGTTTAGAAAGTAACAATAATAAAATTGGACCACTTGGCCTGTTTACCGCTCCGGGTGTGCTGGGCCTGGCTTTGGGCAGTGCATCGGCGTCGGTAGCTCCGTATTGGTTACTGGTGCCGGTGGCGGCAGTATTGCTTGTCTCCTGGTTTTTATTACAACAAAAATCGGATGGCACTTTTGTAACCACACAACCAAGCAAACCTTTACTAGACAGCCACGACTGGATCATGATTGGCATACTTCTAACGGTTACGCTTCGCAGCCTTGTGTACGACATTATTCAGCAGGTAGGTCAGCATTGGCAGCAGGGGTTGCTTGTAATTGGTATTAGTGCATTTTTGGGTAAAATAATCGGTGGCTTCGTAGCCGATAAAGTGGGCTGGAAAACCTGGGTGTACATAACGCTGCCGGCAGCTTTTGTACTGCTACAATTTGGCAGGGATAATATGTATATGCTCGGCTTTGGCATTGCCTGTCTGCAAAGCAGTGTACCAATCAGCTTGCTGCTAATGCGGCAAAGTTTGCCACTCTATCCCGGTGTTTCATCAGCCATGGTTTTAGGCGTGGGTATCACATTGGCGGGGCTGCCCATGTATGTAATAGAGCATAAGTATTTTATAGATAGCTGGTTTGGTGTTGCCGGTATTGTAATCGGCATTGCTGTAGTAATTACAGTTGGCTTTTTTCTAATAAAAAAAAGAAAATCAATAGTTGATACCAGCCTGATACACTTATAG
>JAYUTQ010000071.1:0-2004 GCA_043755055.1 Chitinophagaceae bacterium
TACATTGTGCGCCGCATTATTGCTATTACCAAAAGTCAGGTTTTTGTAGTTCAGTCTTTCCTCATCATGGCTTTCGGCGTAGCCTACCAAATGCGGCTGGCTAAAACCGTGTGAACCGCTGTTATGCACCACGCCCTGAAAATTAGAACCCGGCAAGTAACCCATCGAGGCTTCATTAAAGTTGAAGTTGTTATTGCCCCACATCATCATACCATAGTTACTGTATTCCTGCTCTTCCTGCTGCTGGGCAAATAATTCCAAAATACAGTAAGAGCCGGGGCTTTGGGCCTGTGTTTTATCGTAAATACGTTTCCAAATGGCTACCCTGCCGGCATCGTAAGCAGCCATTGCATTTTCGTCGCAATTGGCGCCGTTTGCATCGCAGGTTTGTTTTTGGGTAAACCCTTTTGCAAGATCCCACCGGAATCCATCGATGCGATATTTGTTAAGCCAATGATCGGTTACCCTGTCTACAAAATCTTTGGTAGCCTGGCTTTCGTGGTTAATGTCGTACCCAACATTGTAGGCATGCTTTGGCACAGGGTTAAACCACGGGCTATTGGCTGCAGGCCTGTTATTAGCACCATCCCAATACATCTGTACCATCGGGCTTTGCCCAAAAGAATGGTTCAGCGTCATGTCCATAATAACAGCAATGCCTTTTTTATGGCAGCTATCTATAAAACGGCGAAGGTCGTTTTCGGGGCCATACGCCTTGTCCGGGGCAAAGTAAAAAGATGTGTTATAACCCCAACTGCTGTTACCTTCAAACTCATTAAATGGCATTAGTTCTATTGCATTAATGCCCAGGCGTTTCAGGTAAGTGAGTGTATCGTTCAGCGTTTTCCAATCCCGTTGGTTTAAGAAATCCCTAACCAACAGTTCGTACACCATCAGGTTCTTTTTATCGGGCCGTGTATACGTGCCGCTGCTCCAGGTGTAGGCAGGCTTATTGGTTTGCAGTACACTTACATTACCCGTAGTAAGCCCCGTTGGGTAAGGCTTTAAGCCGGGATAAGTTGCTGCAGTAATAAACCGGTCATCATTGGGGTCCAGTATTTTTTCGGTATTGTAATCGGCCACTTTTAAGGTTCCGTCTATCAGGTACTGATAAGCATATTCTGTGCCGGGTGTAAGGCCGGTAATGCGTAGCCAAAAGCGATTGCCATCCGGTGTCTGCTTCATTTGATAGGTAGAAGACTGTGCCCAGTTATTAAAATCTCCAATTACAATAGCACTTGATTTTAGAGGTGCATACAAAACCAAAGTCAATGCTGTACCACCCGGTTCGTAGTTAATTCCATCTACAAGGCCAACTGGCAAAGGTTCAATAACGGTACTGCTGGCTACAAAAAAATCAAGGGTATCCCGTTTGGTAGTTCCGCCTGTTTCGGCTTCGGCTATAATTCTTTGGTTACCTGCTGCGGTAATACCTGGGTTGGCTGTAATGGTTGTACCGTTTAATGCCGCTACCTGTGTACCATTAAAAAACAACTTTAGATTGGCGGTTTGGCTACTTTTTGCCTGTAGGTTTATATTGTCTCCAATAATTCTTGTAATGGGCTCGGGTGTTGGAATATAAGTAGGCTGGCGTAATGGATTGGTGATGCGGGTTTGCAATGTGGCATCGTAAACAGTAACGTACATGTCGCTGCCATCGGTATTGCGTTGTACCCTGCTACCATCGCCGCTTCTAAAAACACAAGATATTTTTAGGATTCTTTCAGCAGGATTGGTTATGCCATAGAAAGCCCTCATACTGGCCTCTGTAAGGGTATATGTAAATTTATTGCCACCAATACTAACAGCTTTTGCATCGGGGTTTGTAGTAGCCCATGTAAATTTTACATATTTCCAATCGCCTGGTGCGGTACTTAGGCTTGTAATACAGCCAATGTGAATATAGATGTCGTTCGGGTTATAATCTTTAAGGCCCTGATTACCCTTGGTGGCATCTAAGGTTATTACCACACCTGATTTTCCGAAAGAAACGGATGCAGGTGT
>JAYUTQ010000072.1:0-4393 GCA_043755055.1 Chitinophagaceae bacterium
TTTTGTAAGCCCAGATGGCTTTTGCAGCCTATCAACAAAAGTGCCGCAAGTATTGGTGGTACACGATTTGGCTTTTTTACATTACCCCGATTTTATAAAAAAAAGCCATTTGCTTTTTTACAAAAGATACACGCCAAGGTTTATAGCAAAAGCAAAGGCCGTGGCCACGGTTTCAGCATTTTCTAAACAAGATATTATTGATCATTACAACACAGCTGCCGATAAATTAACAGTGATTGGTTCCGGACCAAGGGCTATTTTTCAGCCGGCAGGCTGGCAGCAAAAAGAAGACATTAAAGAAAAATATACCGGAGGAAAAGAGTACTTTTTTTATAGCGGCTCAATCCACCCACGAAAAAATCTGGTGAATTTATTAAAGGCCTTTTCGCTGTTTAAAAAAAGGCAACAGAGTAATATGCAGTTGGTTTTGTGTGGCCGTATGGCCTGGCAAACCAACGATTTTGAAGAAAAACTGGCCAGCTATAAATACCGAAGCGATGTGCAACTATTAGGCTTCGTACCCGAAGCAGAACTGGCTCAATTAACTGCTGCCGCCTATGCCGCAGTGTACCCTAGCCTGTGGGAAGGCTTTGGCCTGCCCATAGTACAAGCCATGCAATGCGGTGTGCCGGTAATTACCAGCAATAACAGCAGCATGCCCGAAGTAGGCGGCGATGCGGCCCTGTATGCCGACCCTAAGAACCCCGACGATATCGCCAACCAAATGAAACTGATTTACAAAGATGAAAACCTGCGAAACGAACTGGTAGCCAAAGGACAGCTACAAGTGCAGAAATATAGCTGGCAGCAAACGGCTGATGCCTTATGGGAGCTGATAAAAAAGGCTGGTATTAAAATGAATTGATCAACTATTCCGAACATTCTGGCAGGATTTTTGGCAAAATCCTGCGCTATGAGAGGTTATATTTTAATTTACTTTCGCAGCCATTCTCAATATTACTTTTATCATTTTAATAACATAAATACACCGTGGAAATCAATTCAAAAATAACAATAGACGTATTGCTGGATAAAGACCGTGTGCCGCAAAACATTAGCTGGAATGCTACCGACAGCACAGCGGATGCTGCCCAAAAAGCAAAAGCGATGATGCTGAATTTTTGGGACGGGCAAGAAAAAGCCGCCCTTAGGATAGACCTGTGGACCAACGGCATGATGGTAGACGAAATGGCCGACTTCTATTTTCAAACCATGATAGGCATGGCCGATTCTTTTTTACGCAGCACCGGCCAAACCGAACTGGTAGCCGAGATGAAAGCCTTTGCCCAACATTTTTACAAAAAATTTCAAGAAGCCGAAGTGAAAGCAGGGAAGTAGGGGTTAGTTGAGTGGTTGATTAGTTGATTGTTAATTTGTAAGGCTTTCAAGATTTTTGGTTTGAAAAAGCAACCTAAATAGAAAAAATTCGTAAATCGTAATTCATAAATCGTAAATAGTTATGGCTTTAGAACAACAGGTAATGACCGAAATGGTTACGGCCATGAAGGCAAAAGACGAGGCTACATTGCGTGGCCTGCGGGCTATAAAAGCAGCAATTATTATTGCAAAAACAGCCGAAGGCGCCAAAGGCGAAATAAGCGAGGCTGAAGAACAAAAAATGCTGCAAAAACTGGTGAAGCAACGCAGGGATTCTTTAGAAATATTTACCCAGCAAAACCGGCCGGAACTGGCTCAGAAAGAGATAGAAGAGATTGCGGTTATAGAAAAATTTTTACCTAAACAAATGGGCGCCGATGAGCTGAAAGCCGCCGTGGAAAAGGTGATTGCAGAAATGGGCGCTACTTCGCCGGCCGATATGGGCAAGGTAATGGGCGCCGCCACCAAGCAGCTTGCCGGCCAGGCCGATGGTAAAGCCATTAGTGCATTGGTAAAGGAATTGCTGAGTAAATGATGAGCTTAGCCGGAGGGTTTTATTTATTAAATTGAAAGATGAAACAACAACTGGCTCATATTGCAATCGTAGTAAACGATTACGACGAAGCCATTGCTTTTTATACGCAACAATTGCATTTTACCTTGGTGGAGGATACCATACTCGGCCCTGAAAAAAGATGGGTAATTGTAACACCGACGGGCAGCGATGGCTGTGGGCTGTTACTGGCTAAAGCTGCTACCGAAGAGCAACATAGCAGAATTGGCAACCAAACGGGCGGCAGGGTTTTCCTTTTTCTCCACACCGATAATTTTGAACGGGATTACAATAACCTGTTACAACAAAATATAAAAATAGTAAGAGCCCCTTTTACTGAACCTTACGGCACCGTTGCGGTTTTTGCAGACCTATACGGCAACCTTTGGGACTTAATAGAACCTACCAATAAAGCATTTTAAAAAATGATGGCGAACACAACCGCAATACAAGACGAATTGATAGATGATGGCATTGAACAGCCGATGCTTGTAAAAGTGGCGGCCAAAGTATTGTCCTATGTTTTTCACCCCATGTTTATACCGGCTTTGGTTACTGCGGTTTTGCTATGGGTACACCCAATGAATAAACTACTCATCAGCGACTTTAATAAGCCAAGAATTATGGCAATGGTATTTTTATACACTGGCTTTTTTCCTGGTATCGCTGTTTTTTTAATGTGGCGTTTAAAATTTATCAAAAGCATTTTTCTCCGTTCACGTCAGGAGCGAATTATTCCATTTGTGGTGGCTATGTTTTTCTTTTTCTGGATTTACTATGTAAGCCGCAATCTGGAAACATTTCCGTTTTCGCTCCGTCAGTTTTTAATGGGAGTTTTTCTTAGCAGCGCCTCGGCATTGTTTGCCAATATTTTTACCAAAATAAGTATGCATGCTATGGCCGTAGGCGGCATGACGGGTTTTGCATTTATGCAGCAATTTGCCGATGCCCACTGGCAAAGTAACTATAGCCTTACTGCATTGCTAATTGCAGGCACGGTTTGCACGGCACGGCTAATATTAAAAGCCCATAAGCCTGTAGATGTTTACGCCGGTTTTATTGCCGGCGTACTATGCCAGGTGGCTGCGGGATTTATGGTGAGTGCTTAAAATAAAAAGTTCCATTTCTAAAAAATGGAGCTTTTCAAAAACGTAGCATTCATTTTTATTTCTGCTGCTTCTCTGCTACAGGTAATGTACTTATTGCAGGCACCGGCACTGCTACAGGGCTGCCATCTTGTGGCACAATAGCCGTATTAATAAGTTGTTTAGGATTTACAATTACCGCATTCAAAATAGGCGATGCTGCATTGTAGTATTCATCGGGGTGGTAAATAAAATAAACACTGCCACCTTTTATACAATCGATAATCTTACGGCTTAATGCAAGGGGAACGGCCGGACATCCAAGGCTGTTGCCCACTTTACCATCTTCTTCGGCCGCTTGTGCATTAACATAGCGGCTGCCGTGCACAATAATATCCCGAAAACGAACCCTGTCGTTGATGCCTGGTTCTACGCCATGAAACCGAAGCGAATAGCCGGAGCCGCCCACATATGTATCGGTAGTAAGCATAAAGCCCAGTGTACTTTTAAAAGAATCTTTTATGTTACTAAAGCTGGTGGCTATTTCGCCACCGCTGTTTTTACCATGGCTTACATAAGTATTAAAAACCAGTTTCATGTGGGCAAGGTCTATAATGTACAGCCGTTTGTTTTTAGATGATTGACTGAAATCGGCAATCGTCATTACGTTTACATTATCCAGTTTTCCCCTGTACAACAAATAGGTGTAACCTTTATAGCCTTTGTAGAAAATATCTCTTTCGAGACCCACCTGACCCAGTTTCAGGCTGTCGTAAATGGCATCAGCTTTTTGCTGTAAATATGCCGGTAAAAAAACGTTATCTCCATTACTTGTAGCAGGATCGTTAAGGTCTCCAACTGTAATAACATCGGCATGTACGCTGGTGATAGTGATCCAGCTAAAGCACATAAGCCCAAGTAATTTTTTGAAATGCAGGAGCATGGCAACAATAGGTTTAGAGTTTGTTTAAAGGGCAATTCTGCGGCAGAATGAGTATAACTATTTGTAAATGTAATGCCACAATCCGAAAATGCAATACCCTACAGCGGGTATTTAAACGGCGATACCAGGTTTTTGGTATATAAAAATGCAAAAAAATACAGGTGTTATTAAACCATTTTGATTTTCAATGCTCTTAAGCCCATTCTTCCACTTACTTAAACCCCTAATCTATGTCCAGCAATCTTGCGTATGCCCCGGCTTTCCGTTTATTAAGCGATAATGGTTTTGCACAGGTTTGGCTCAATAAAACCACCGGCGAAAAAGCACTCATCAGTACAGCAGCATTTATGCCCGGCGAAAGCATTTGCTCTTTTTATGCCGGCGAAACAGTATCACAGCCTTCCTATCTTACCGTGCAAATAGAAGCAGACAAAC